>NZ_JBHUSF010000046.1:0-39647 GCF_042673295.1 Rhodococcus sp. NPDC057014 | reverse complement strand
CTCGTAGAAGTCGGTGACCCGGTAGTGATGACCGACCAGGCCCGCCGTCCGCTGCGCCCGGGTCGTCCTGGTGTCGTCGAGGATGGTGGCCACCGAGGAGAACCTACCGGTTCGTATGTGCGGTCGCCGGGCACTGTGCTCCCGTTCCTGGATGGCGTGCGTGTCGGACGGGTGCGTGCGGCAACGGATCGCCCCGCCCCAGACCGGCAGAGTTGCGGTATCTCTGCGTCTCCTGCGTCTCAGCGTCCGGGCTGGCAGCGGAGATCGGTGGCCGGTGCTGTGATGCACGCGCACCCACTGCCTGCGGTTGGGGGGCGGACCGATCGGGTACGCGAAGGCGATGACGGCGAACGAGCACGTGCAGGCAGGGCGCCCCGGTGCCGCGGGTGAGCAGGTCTCGGTGCTGCTGATCGCGGATCCGGGCGAACCAGCGGCTCTCGCCGAACGCCTCGCGGAGTCCCTGCCGCAACGCCTGCGCAGCCCTGACCGGGGCGAGCGCCGGTGGACGATGTGCGTGCGCCGCAAGCCGTACCTGCCCGACGAGCAAGCGGATTTCGCAGATGTCATCGACACGGTCGATCCGTCCTCCGAAGCGGAGGACATCGTCGTGTACCTCACCGATCTGCCGCGCCGCGAGGACACCCTGCCGGTGGTGGCCGACGTCAGCGCCGACCACAAATTCGCGCTCATCTCCGTCGCCGGGGTGGGCGGTCTGCGCATCGAGCGCCGGGTCCGCACCGTCACCGAACTCGCGATCGCCCGCGTCCTCGGGGAACCGGACCTCAGGCCCGGCGCGGCGCGGCGGTTTCCGTCGGCGCAGATCCCGGGCGGTATCCGGTACTTCGCGCCCTCGGGGCTGCGGCGGCTGCGACTGCTGTCGGGGATGGTGCGGGCCAACCGGCCGTGGCGGCTGGTCACCGGACTGTCGAAGGTCCTCGTCGGCGCCTTCGCCACGGGTGCGATCGCGCTGGCCACCAACACGATCTGGTTGTTCGCCGACACGATGGGCCCGTGGCGGATGGGTGCGGCGACCGTCCTGTCGATCGTGGCGATGATTCTCTGGCTGATCCTCGACCACGAACTGTGGGAGCGGCCGACGTCGCCGGACGAGCGCGACCGATCGGTGCTGTACAACACCGCGACCGTGGTCACCCTGGTCATCGGCGTGATCGTGCTGCACGTGGCCCTGTTCGGCCTGCTGCTGTTCACCGCGTGTCTCACGCTGCCCCCGGAACTGTTCTCCCGTGTTCTGGGGCACGGGGTGACCTTCGTTGATTACCTCACGCTCGCCTGGTTGCTGGCGTCCATCGCGACCATCGGTGGGGCGCTCGGGTCGGGTCTCGAGGACGACGCCGCCGTCAGGGAGGCGGCGTACGGGGTCCGGCAGCGGCAACGCATCGAGGAGACGCAACCACCGCCGAACCAGGCGCGATGAACGTGGCCGAAGCATGGCGATCCAGGCCTGGTGAGTGATCGGGGATGTCCCGAAGATGCGCAGGTGTCAGATCACGTGCTCGACCGGTAGACCGCCCGGTTCCGGGTGTGTGGTTTGACGTCCGGCACCCCGCGGGACTGTCACTTCCCCCCGCGTGCGGGTTCGCTCGAGGTCGGTCTCGAAGGTCCCGAACTGCGGATTCACACCGCCGTGTCGGTGCCTGATTTCACGAACTTATCGCCAAGCCTCAGCCCGGCCGTCATCGCGTAGGGCGACCCGCACAGCGGAAGACCATGCCGAGCGCGGTTTACCTGCATCCCCCGTCGGGCACCCGAACCACACATCGACCGACGAGAGGTTTGGTTCCCAGTGCGCGCAGTCACCTGGCAAGGCAAACGGAAGGTCAGCGTCGAAACCGTCGCCGATCCGAAGATCGAACAACCGACGGACGCCGTCATCAAGGTCACCACGACGAACATTTGCGGGTCCGACCTGCACCTGTACGAAACACTCGGCCCGTTCATGGGAGAAGGGGACGTCCTCGGCCACGAACCGATGGGAATCGTCGAAGAAGTCGGCGCGGAGGCGGGAAACCTGAAGGTCGGCGACCGGGTGGTGATCCCGTTCCAAATCTCGTGTGGCAGCTGTTTCATGTGCAACCTGAAGCTGTATACGCAGTGTGAGACGACGCAGGTCCGCGAGCAGGGGATGGGAGCGGCGTTGTTCGGTTTCTCGAAGCTCTACGGCCAGGTTCCGGGAGGACAGGCCGAGTACCTCCGTGTTCCCCAAGCCCAGTTCACCCACATGAAAGTTCCCGAGGGGCCGCCGGATTCCCGATTCGTCTATCTGTCCGATGTGTTGCCCACGGCGTGGCAGTCGGTGGAGTACGCCGCCATCCCCGTGGGCGGGTCGGTCACCGTACTCGGCCTCGGGCCGATCGGAGACATGGCAGCGCGGATCGCCCACCACAAGGGCGCACGGGTCATCGCGGTCGACAACGTCCCCGAACGCCTCGCTCGCGCCAAGGCCCGGGGCGTCGACACCCTGGACCTGGACGAGCACGGTAGCGATCTCGCCGACGTGATTCGCGACGCGACCGACGGCCGGGGCACCGACTCGGTGATCGATGCGGTCGGAATGGAGGCGCACGGATCACCGATCGGCAAGCTCGCCCAGCAGATCGTCGGGTATCTTCCGGACGCGGTTGCGGCGCCGCTGATGCAGAAGGCGGGTGTGGACCGTCTCGGTGCGCTGTATTCGGCGATCGACATCGTTCGCCGCGGCGGAACGATTTCCATCATCGGTGTCTACGGCGGCATGGCCGACCCGATCCCCATGCTCACCCTGTTCGACAAGCAGATTCAGCTGCGGATGGGTCAGGCCAACATCAAGAGGTGGGTGGACGACATCATGCCGCTTCTCGGCGACGACGACCCCCTCGGCGTGGACACCTTCGCCACTCACACGCTCCCCCTCGAACAGGCGCCCCATGCCTACGAGATCTTCCAGAAGAAGCAGGACGGGGCGGTCAAGATCCAGCTCAAACCCTGAACAACGCACTCGCTCAGCAGGAACGGTGCAAGCAGCAACTGACAGGAGATTGAGAAACTGACTGTCCGTTGCAGTTCGATCTGAGGCATGAGCTCGACGCGGACCAGTGGTGCCTCAAACACGCGGGTAGTCGGGCTATCTGCCTCAACTTGATGGCAGGGAGGACGCGCTTGCCTCAGGTGAGACTTCCCACCGGAATGTCAGTAGCGTTTCCAGTTTCGGTGTCAGGAACATGAGACGCATCCTGCTCGCACAAAGTCCCAGGTCCGCCCACACCCCCGGTCAAGTTCCGGCCGAGGACCTACTGACATCGACCGGGAAAATCCACTGACACGAGTGGGAAAAGCCAGCTCACCGCACTGACATCCCGGCGGGAAGTCTCAATTGGACAACCCGCCTGTCACTTCACACTCTCAACCTACACTTCGCTGTGAGTCGTCACCGGAATGTCAGTAGCGGTTCGTCATGGCGATGTCAGTAATCCAGCTATTTGTCGGGTGGATTTGATGGGCTGGGCGTGTGGTGGTCGATGAAGGTGTGCGGGCGCTTCGTGGAGCCGCTGCTGACCGCTTGGGTGAGCTCGATCGGCATGGTGAGTTAACCAGCGAGCATGTTGTGTTGACCGCGTCATCCTTGGGTGTTGCCGAGAGGACGGTGTGGCGATGGGTGGCGGCTCGGCGCGCCGCGACTCCTCCGGTGGCGGACCGCTCACGGTTCCGTATCGACGACCAACTGCGGGTGCGGTTGGGATACTGGCGCGGCAACGCCTCGGCGCATCACCGAGAACTCGTACAGCGGGAAAAAGCTGGTGGTCCGACGGCGCCGAGCTCGGCGACGCTGCACCGCGCGATACGAGAGGACATCACTCCCGGTGATCTCGCGGGTCTGCTTGGGGGCGAACGTGATCGCCGGAAATTCGATGTCTTTCTCCAGCGTCCGGCCTCGTTCCGGAACGCAGCATGGGAGGCCGATCATGTCGAGGCGCCGGTGCAGGTCGAGGTCGATGGTCGGCTGGTGAAGCCGTGGGTGACCTGGTTCGTTGATGCCTGCCACGATGTGATTCTCGGGACCGCGGTCACTCCGCGGCATCCGAATCGGGAAAGTGTTCTGGCGGCACTGCGGGCGGCGGTGCTGCGGCGTCCACCATACGGCCCTGCCGGAGGTCTACCTGCTCAGGTACGACTCGACCAGGGCAAAGACTTCCTCTCAAGGACCGTGACCGAGGCCTTCGGAGCGTTCGCAGTCCGGGTGGTCCCTTTGCCGGGATACACCCCCCCACCTGAAGGGCACCGTGGAGACGATCAATGGCGCCGTCGAGCGGATACTGTTCGTGGGCCTTCCCCGATACACCCATCGCCAGACGGGAATCAACGGCGCACCTGTGGATCCCGACCAGCCAGCGCTGACGTTCGAGGCGTTTGTGGCCGAGGTGTTGGCCTGGGTGAACTGGTGGAACTGCGAGCACACGATTGCCGAACTGGGGGATCGGACATCCCTGCAGTCGTGGGAAGCCGACCCTACGCCGATCACGGATGTCGACGATGCCACGCTGTGGATGTTCACCCTCGAAGACCACCGCCGACAACGCAAGATCACCAATAAGGGCATCGGGTTCGGCCGTGGCAGGTTCTACGTCGCCGAGTGGATGACGGGCTTGGTCGGTACCAGCGTTCGGTTGCGATATATGCCCCATCACGACCAGGAGGTCGAGGTGTTCGACGCTCGCACCAACGTTCATCTGGGTACGGCGGAGTTGGTCGACCAGGCAACAGAGCAAACAATCGCGGCAGTGCGCCGCACCCGGGCCCGCAAAGCCCGCCAGTTGCGCGCTGATCTGACGGCCGCTGAGCGCGCCCGGCGAACGCGGTACGCGGCGACGACGGTCCCGGCTCCGGCCAAGCGATTGGAGGCGATGACCGTCGCCGAGGCGGAAACCGAACTCGCCGAGGCCCAGGACTCCGACCTTCTCCGGTGGGCGCGGCCGGGCCTGCTCCCACTGAGCCCACCACCGCGCGGGTGGGTGCTGCCCCGGAACCCCGGCGCCACATGCCGCCGCGCTTGCTGCATTGCTGTGCACTGGCAGCCCCGCACCGCACCTGGCGTCCATTCCGGTCAGTGCCCTGACCATCGATGCCGACGCGATCGTGCTGAGCGGTCTCGTCGGTCGCCGCCACTTTCGGCATCCAACTGTGCACCCGATCCCTATCTCGGTGCGCCCACTGTTCAAGGCGGCACGTGCCATTGCGCAATTGCGCGGAACCGACACCAACCAGCATCTGCTCTCTGGGGGCATCGGCACCACCGGACAACACCTGCGCAACTCGGCGCACCAGTGTGAAGTAACCATTCCACCGGTACATCCCTGGTCGGACTGCTGGATCAGCCGGGTCGAGGCGCGTCCGATGGTGCGCGAAAGTGCGATCCGAGGGATCGTCGGAGTGTCCGAGGCACGTGCAGTGAATCCGCCGCGAAGATGAGGCGGACCGTGGCGTGACCTGGGCACAGGACCATCAATCCACTCCGTTGGCCAGGCATCGTGGTGGGTGAGAAGGCCGGAGGCAGTGTGGGTTCGTTCTTGGCTCACGTGTCACTTCTCCGAGTTTTCGGTTCTCGAAGTCGTGTCAGTGCGCAATTCTCGCGAACGTGTCTGAATCTTCAGCTCGTCGGTTGGCTGCCGGCCCTCGAAGAAGCTGCTATTCGTGTTGGGGTCCCGCTCCGGGCTGGGTACAAGCCCGGGGCCGGTGCTTCGAACCTCAACTCGATTAGCTCCAACGTGTGCGGGTTGCATCTGCGTCCGGGCTATGGGATTGGTGGTGCGTCGATGTATCCAGTGCTCGGCCGGATACCGGAAAAACTCGAGCAGCACGTCGGCGTCGTCGGTGATCTTCTTCACCGCCTTCGGGTACTTCGCGCCCTGATATGGAACCGACTTTGTCAAGAGGGCAGGGAGAAGCGGCGCCCATGACCGTCGTCGCGGACGCCGCTTCATTTTGACCGAATGACCGGGAGGTGGTGGCGAGCGTGTCTGTATCGACGCGCGGTCACTCTGATATACGCGGGTTGGTTACCGCAGGACGGACTGTTCGGCTGGAGTGGTTCGCGGGTCTAATGGCGAGCGTGATCCCAACGCACAGTTGAGGATTGCTCATAGGGCGCTCGCGGGTCACTCCCAGGCGCTGCCGTCACCACCGCGGAGGGTCGTCCGGACATCTGTCGGGCGCCTCGGGAATTCCTCCGGTCCCGGGCCTGTCGGATCGTCACGAGTCGGAGAGGCAAGGTGGAGTCCCCGCAGCGCAGCGAGGAGAACCGACCTTGCCGCCCCCCGGCGAGCGACGATCAGGATCAGGGCACCGAGGAATGCTCCTGGCGTCCGCCCGCCTCAGTCGTCGAGGACGGCCAGTGACCAGCACCAGCCGGCGAGTTCCCGGGCGATCGCGGTGTTGGCAACCGCAGGTCGCTTGTGCCGCTGCTCGAAGCCGTTCCACCGGGCGTGCAGGCGCCGGTTACCCTGCTGACCGCGGGCCCGGGCCGCCGGGCCGGCCTTGTCCCAGCGCCGCCGCAGAGCCACCCCGGGACGATACGGACGACGGTGTTGCCAGGCGGCCTCGATCAGCAGCCGGCGTGCGTGCCCGTTGCCGGTCTTGGTGATCGCTCCCTGTGACCGCGTCGCGCCCGACGATGATTCGGTGGGCACCAGCCCCAGGTAGGCGCCGATCGAGCGGCCGGTGAGCCGCTGCCAGTCGCCGATCTCGACGGCCAACGCGAACGCGGTCAGCGCCGCGACCCCGCGCAGGCACCCGAGCCGGGTCACCACCGGGGTGTAGATACTTGTAGCGGCCATCTCGGCGATCGCGGCATCCAGGCGGTCGCGACGATCCACGGCCGCAATCATGGTGTCGTAGGCGGTGTCGTAGGCGAGCTGCAATCCCGGCACCTCGAACCTCTGCCGACGCAGCCAGGTGTCGTGCACCCTCGTCCAGGCCTTGCCCTCGTAGTAGACGATTCCCTGTCGCAGTAGCAGTTTCGATACACGATGGCGAGCGGACATCAGATCGCGGCGCACGTCCTCCCGCGCCCGGACCAGATCTCTCGCGGCCTCCTGCTCGACATCGGGGATCGTTACCGCCACGATCTGACCGAGATGCAGCAGACGAGCCAGATGCCGTGCGTCTCGCTTATCGGTCTTGACTCGGTCCCCGGCGGGGCGTTGCAGTTTCGACGGCGCCGCGACCAGGCACTCGATCCCCGCCGCCAGCAGGAACCGCGCCAACCCGAACCCGGTCGGCCCAGCCTCGTAAGTCACCGAAACCGGCTCGGGCAAGGTACGTATCCAATCGAGAATTTCGTGGCGATCCGGCGTCAACCGCCGCTCGAACAGCTCGCCAGTCTCACCATCGAGTCCACACGCGACCACCGACCGCGCGTGCACATCCAACCCAACACTCGTACGCTGATTCATTGCTGGGGCCTCCCACATCTGTGGCTCTACCGGCCAGGACCGGCTTCCTGTCGGCAACCCACGATCACATGTGGCGCGAGGCCCCAGCCATTACCTCCATACCGTCTAATCGATCTCGAATGCCTTGATCGCCACCTGCGCCTTGTCGATGTCCTCGGCGAGGTAGATCTCCTTCATCGCCGCCAACGCACCAGGATACGCCGACTTCGGTAGCGCAGAAAGAACATTCGGTTGCTTGTGGAACCAGCAGCGCTGTTCCCGCGTCTCCGGGAACACCTCGCGCAGGGCCCGCCAGAACCCCAAGGCACCGTCCCCGACCGCCAGCACCGGGGCCCGCATCCCGCGCCGCCAGCAGTCCCGCAACAGATCCGCCCACGACTCGGTCGATTCCCGGTACCCGTCGGAGAGGGCGACGAGCTCCTTGCGGCCGTCGGCGCGGACCCCGATCATTCCCCCAAGCGCTCCGTGCAGGGAGGGACCCCCCACCAGCAGGCAGAGTTTCTCCTGCTCGAGCCGCACTTTCAGGTGGATACCATCGACCCAGAGGTAGACGTAATCCGCCTGCGAGAGATCCCGCCGGGCGAAGGCGTTCGCCTCGTCCTGCCACTGAGCGGTGAGGCGGGTGATCGGGCTGGCCGACAGGCCGGCACCGGTGCCGAGGAACTGTTCGAGCGCGGGCCCGGGTGTTGAGCCCGCGCAGCACACTGAGGTGCTTCGCCGTGGCAACAGAGGACATCCGATGTTGCGATGCCCGCGTGCATCCATAACGTTACGACCGCATCATCCACACCGTCCGGCTGGCCAGTGTGGGGTGTTCACGGGACTGGGGTATCGACCCACTCCCGGTAGAACGGCGGCATCTCGGATGCCTTTCCGCGGAAGCGGGGTGGGCGCTTGTCGAGGAAGGCGCGCACGCCGTCGGCCCCGTCGGCGATGCTGGTGTAGAACATGGCCAGGGAATCGACGCGATGAGCTTCTACCGGGTGCGGCGCTGCGGAATTGCGCAGGAGCATCTGGCGCATGAGTGCGACCGATACCGGGGACCGGTCGCGTGTCCATGCGTCCGCCAGGGCCCGTGCTTCACCGAGCAATGTGTCGGGTTCGTGGATGGCCTGTGCCAGCCCGGCGTCGTGGGCGGAGTCGGCATCGAGGATCTCTGCCCGGTACACCAGATCCAGTGCTGCGGGCAGGCCGATGAGCCGGGGCAGGAACCAGGTCGAGCACGCTTCCGGCACGATCCCGAGCTTGCCGAACACCAGCCCGAACCGCGCCCTGTTCGACAACAGACGCGCGTCCATCGCCAACGTCATGGTCGCGCCGATCCCGACGGCCGCACCGTTGATCGCGGCGATCACCGGTTTCCGGCAGGCGTGGATCGCAAGGGTGACACGGCCACCGGTATCGCGGATCCGGCGCAGCCCCGGATCGTCGAGATCGTGCATGTCGGCGAGGGTCGGCGTCTTCGATTCGTCGAGGCCGAACACGTTTCCTTCGCTCGACAGGTCCATGCCGGCGCAGAACGCGCGTCCCTCACCGGTGACGATCACGGCCCGAACCGCATCGTCGTCGTTCACCGACACGAAGGTGTGCTCGAGTTCGTCGGCCATCTCGACGGTGAACGCGTTGAGATGGTCGGGACGATCGAGGACGATGGTGAGGATACCGTCCTCGATCTCGTGGCGGATGGTCGTGTATTTCATGGCTGCTCCTGCCTGCATGTCAGGTGAGGTCGGCGGCGAGCTTGCGGATGGCGGTGTCCGCATCGCTCACGATGTCCGAGATGATGGCCTTGCAGGGCAGGACGGCGTCGATGAGGCCCTGGGACTGGCCCGCCCACCACATTCCGGCGTCCATGTCGCCCTTCTGCAGTACCTCGGTGCGGCCGCGTGCCCCGGATGCGAGGTGTGCGACATCGGCGAACTCTGCGCCTGGCCGGGCCGAGAGGGCTGCGATCTCCTCGGAGATCGCGTTCCGGGCCACACGAGCGGTGTTGCGGAACTCCCGGAACACCAGGATGGTCTGGCGTTCGTCGTTGGCGACGATCTGGGCCTTGACGTTCGGATGCACCGGGGCTTCGTCGCTCGCGACGAATCGGGTGCCCATGTTGATCGCGGATGCCCCGAGGGCGAGTGCTGCGGCCAGCCCGTCTCCGGTGGCGAATCCGCCGCTGGCGATGATCGGGATGTCGAGTACGCGGGCCGCGGCGGGGATGAGGATGAGGCCGGGGATGTCCTCGTTGCCGGGGTGGCCGGCGCACTCGAACCCGTCGATGCTCACCGCGTCGACGCCCATCGACTGCGCTTTCACGGCGTGTCGGACGGCTACGGCCTTGTGGATGACCTTGATCCCTGCGGCCTTGAACGCGGCGACATGCTCGCGGGGATTGCTGCCGGCGGTCTCCACGATGGTGATGCCGCTGTCGATGATCGCGGCACGGTATTCGTCGTACGGGACGGGAGTGACCGTCGGGAGAATGGTGAGGTTGACGCCGAACGGTTTGTCGGTCCTGTCCCGGCATCGGGCGATCTCGGCTGCGAGCGCGTCGGGGGTGGGCTGAGTGAGCGCGGTGAGAAAGCCCAGCCCGCCGGCCTCGGCGACGGCGGAGATCAGCTCCGCGGTGCCCACGCCGGTCATGCCGCCGCACACCACCGGATGCTCGACACCGAAAATCTCGGTGAAACGTGTATTCAGCATCGTCACGGCCTCCCGGCATGAGGAACGTCGACCGTCGTCGAGAGAACCTTGGCCTCCCGTGCGGCGCTGCGCTTCGCCTCGTCGAAATCCGGTGCGACCGACAGGAACAGGGTGCGCCCGTCGTCTCCGCCGAGGGCGACCGCGAACACGCCGAGCGGCGCGGTGCTCACCTCGTCGAGGACGGCCCCGCCCTCACCCAATCGGACGGCACGTTGGTTGACGCAGTCGGCGATCCACACCGCGCCTTCGGCGTCGAGGGCCTGACCGTCGGGGGCGATAGTGCATGCCGCGAGCCGCTTCTCCACGTTCGGTTCGTCACCGAGGTCCCCTAACGAGGCGAAATCCCCTCGGGCACCTAGTGTTCCGTCGCTCGCAATGCCGAATTGGGAGACTCGGTTGCCGAACAGTTCGTTGACGTACAGGGTCTTTCCGTCCGGGGAGATGCACATGCCGTTCGGAAAGGACAGCCCGTCGGCGACCACGCGGGAGGCGCCGTCGGTGTCGACGAGGACGACGACGCCGTGCTCGTGGTCGGCGCCGCCCATGAGGTCGAACCCGAATTCGCCGACGTACGCCTGCCCGTTCGCGGCGACCACCATGTCGTTGGCGTATCCGCGGCAGTGCTCGGAGATGTCGGCGTGCTCGACGAGCGAGCCGTCGGGTTCTCTGCGGAGGATCTTGCGGTCCTTCATCGAGACGACGAGCATGCGTCCGTCGGGAAGCCAGCCGAGACCAGAGGGCTGATGCTCGACAGTGCAGACCTGTTCGACGGACCCGTCGGCATCCACGACGTTGACCGAGTGGGTGTAGAAGTCCACGAACCACAGCCGGCCCTCATGCCAGCGGGGTCCCTCGGTGTAGGTGAAGCCCGCCGCGATCTCGGTGAGCTGACGATCGGACATGTCGGTACCTTCTTTCCTGGGTTCTCGTGCCCTCCGCCGAAGGTCGATCGACCCGTACGGGTGGTGTGAGCCCAGTGTCGCGACGTGCGCTGTGGTGCGGGTGTCCCACAACGCAACAGTGCGTTGCAGAGCGGCGTGTGGATCGGGGTGCTGTCGCGAATTCGGACGGTCTGCGAGCCGGTTCGGCATGGACGCTGGTCGCACGCTCATCCACCGGATCCGGAGGAATACCGCCATGCTCACCACAATGATGGATCGTCCACTGCTGATCAGCTCATTGCTGTGGCACGCCGAGAACGTCTTCGCCGACCGGGTCGGGGTTTCATGCGACGCCGGCCGCGGCGACCGGGAGTTCACCTATCGCGATCTCGGCGCGGCCAGCCGCCGGTTCGCCGGTGCCTTCGACGACCTGGGAATCCGGTTCGGAACGAGAGTTGCCACGCTGGCGTGGAACACCTTCGAACACCTCGTTGCCTACTATGCCGTTCCGGCGTCCGGGGCGATCCTGCACACCGTCAACCACCGGGTCTCGCCCGACCACATCGCCTACACGATGGACAAGGCCGAGGACGAGGTGGTTCTGATCGACGCCGACCTGCTGCCCGTGCTCACCGAAGTCCTCCCGCGCCTGCCGCGCATCCGGCACGTGGTCGTCTTCGGCACTCTCGACGGCCTCGATCGCCCAGTGTCTGCGACGGTGACGTGGTGGTCGTTCGATCGGCTCCTGCACGATGCCGTACCGATCGAGGAGTTTCCGGAGTTCGACGAGACCACCGCGGCGTCGATCTGCTTCACCTCCGGTACCACCGGGTTGCCCAAGGGGGTGGTGTACAGCCACCGCAGCACCGTGCTGCATGCCCTGGCGATCAGTGCGTCCGGTGGTGTCGCGATCGACGGGTCACGCTCGTATCTGCTGGCCACGCAGATGTCCCACGTCCACAGCTGGGGTGTTCCACACGCGGGGGTCCTGCAGGGCGCCCGCCTCGTCCTTCCCGGGCCGCACCCCTCGCCGGCCGAGCTGCTGCGGATCACGACGGAGCAGACCCCGGACGTGGTCGTCGGCGCACCGGCCGTTGCCGCGCTCATGCGCGAGCGGTTCGACGCCGATCCCGCCCACTACGACCTCGGGAGCGTGCACACCCTGTGGCTGGGCGGTCAGGTACCGCCGTCGGGGCTGGTGAACTGGTGGGCCGCGCACGGAGTCTCGACCGTCAACGGGTGGGGTATGACCGAGACCTCGCCGATGGGGACCTTCAGTCACGTCCCGGCGAGCCAGGGGCGGCCCCTGCCGCTGTTCCAGGTGCGCATCGTCGACGAGGAGGGGCGAAGTCTACCGTGGAACGGGTTCACCACCGGTGAGCTCGAAGCTCGCTCACCGTGGGTGACCGGCACCTACCTCGCCGACGACCGTACCGGCGACGCGTTCGACGACGGTTGGTTGCGGACCGGCGACGTCGCGGTGATCCACCCCGACGGTCAGGTCGAGATCCGCGATCGGGTCAAGGACCTCATCAAGAGCGGCGGGGAGTGGATCTCCTCCGTCGAGGTGGAGAACACGCTGCTGCTGCATCCGGCCGTGCTCGAGGCCGCTGTCATCGCGGTGCCGCACGAGACGTGGCAGGAACGCCCCGTCGCGTGGGTCCGGCTGACCGACGACGTCTCCGACGACGGACTGCGGGCGCATCTGGCGGCGACCCTGCCGAAATTCTGGCTTCCGGACACGTTCGTGCGGGTGGACGAGGTCCCCAAGACGTCTGTGGGCAAGCTCGACAAGACGCGGATGCGGCAGCGGTGGCGCGCGGGCGTCGAGATGTAGCGTTCTGGGACACTCACAGCCGGTGTGACCTCGGTTACATAATGGGTGTACTGGCTGCGAGATGTTCCGAGGTGGTGATGTGTGGTGAGCGACCGGATCCGCGCGCGGGTGGACGATCGTGACATCGACGCGCACGAGGGTGCTCCATTGGGGTTGCGGCCGGAGATCGAGCAGTCGTGGCGCCGATGCCGTGCGATCGGGGCGGCGGCGGATGGCTCTCGGTTGCGGTTCGTCGACGACACCCGCACCGACTCGAAGCTCGTCCGTGCCGCCCGCCCCGTGGTGGATCGGTTGGCCGAGCAGCTCGCGGATGTGCCGGTGACGATTCTGTTGGCCGATCAGGACGCCACCATCGTCGACCGGCGCACGGGACTGAGGTCCCTGCTCGGGCGTCTCGACCGCGCCCAGGTCGCGCCGGGTTTCATGTTCTCCGAACAGTACGCGGGTACCAACGGCATCGGCACCGCGCTCGAGGAACGCAAAGCCTTCCGGGTGCGCGGCGACGAGCACATGCTCGAGTCCCTGCAGTCGCTGGCGTGCGTCGGCTCGCCGATCGTCGACCCGGTCTCACGCACGGTGACGGGCATCCTCGACATCACGTGCAACATCGACCAGGTCAGCGACCTGATGGCCCCGCTGATCCTCTCCGCTGTCCGGGACGTCGAAGAGCGGCTCTTCGCTCAGTCCGCGAGAAGCGAGCAGGTTCTGCTGCGCGAATACATGCGCAGCAAGCGCCGCGGCAACGCCGCGGTGGTGGCGATGAGCCGCGACACGGTGATCGCGACTCCGACGTCGCGGCTGATGGACTCGACCGACCAGATGATGATCTGGGACTGGATCAGCAGCCACCTGGGCACCAGGCAGGAATGGGAGGGCCCACTAGGCTTCGCCGAGGGCATCGACGTGCGGGTTCATGCCCGTCGGATCAGCGAATCGGGAGATTCGCTCAGTGCGATCCTCGAACTGCGTCCGATGGCTTCCTCCGCGCGCTCCCGACCTCGGACGGCCGTAGCTCCCGCGTCGCATCGGGGTCCTTCCGTCGAGCCCGTGGGCCGGATCGTCGGCCGTAGTCTGGCCACGTACCGGCTGCAAAGCCGCATCGACGAGATCGCGGGCACGGTGGGTCCGGTCCTGGTGACCGGCGAGTCCGGGGTCGGCAAGTCGCATGTCGCCCGGCACATCCAGCAGCGGTGGGAGCACGGTGGCGAGGTCCTCGTGATCGACGGTTCCACGTTGACTCCGACCGCTGTCGCGGACCTGCGCGCACGCCTGTCGAACAATGCCCCGTGGATCGTCGAGCACGTGGACGAGGTACCGGGCGACGCGGTCGCTCCCACGCGCCGGCTGCTGGACGCCGCCGCCGAGATGGCCGCGCCGCTGGTCGCGACTGCGACTGCGACCGCGACCGCACCGGCCGGTGGCCACCAGCTCCACACCCACGTGCGCCGGAGCGTGTCCGTGCTGCCATTGCGGCAGCGGATCGAGGACCTCGACGACCTCGCGCGGGAGCTCCTCACCGCCCAGCTCCCAGCGCGTCCCACGCCGCAACTGCAGCCGGCCGCGCATCGAGCGCTGATCGCCCACCACTGGCCGGGCAACGTCCGCGAGCTCGATGCGGTGCTGTCGACGGCTGTCTCGAGGTCGATGGGGTTCGACATCAGACTCGAGCACCTCCCTGACGACTATCGCGCACTCGGGTCGGGTCGACAGCTCACCTCCCTCGAACGCAGCGAGCGGGAAACGATCGTGCGTGCCCTCGACGAAGCCGACGGCAACAAGTCCCTCGCCGCGGATCGGCTCGGGGTCGCCCGGTCGACGCTGTACCGCAAGATCCGCGCGCTCGGCCTGGAGAACGAACGCTTCGGATCCTGACCTCCCGAAAGCCCCTGTCGCATATCGGGACATCCCCGTCCGGCTCGGAGCGGACACGATGGGCGCAGGACGGGCGACCCTCGGTTACCCGGCTCCTCGCGCCACCCCATCAGGCGGTGACGTCGGACCGACCCGAAGGGATGATCAACGATGAAACGCACGGTCTACGGCGACGACCACGAGGCCTACCGGGACTCCGTCCGTCAGTTCCTGGTGCGGTATTTCGAACCGCGCGCCGAGGACGTCCGGGCCGATAAAGCGCTGCCCCGGGACTTCTGGCTCGAAGCCGGCAAACACGATCTGCTCGGTCTCGAAGTCCCGGCCGAGTACACAGGTGGCGCCGCCCGCGACTACCGCTTCAACGCGGTGATCATCGAGGAGTTGGCCAAGGTCAACGCAGCTCTGGCGTCGAGTGTCAGTATCCACTGTGACGTCGTGGCACCATATCTGGTGCAGCTGACCACCGACGAGCAGAAGGCTCGGTGGCTGCCGGGAGTGTGCTCGGGTGAGGTGCTCACTGCAATCGGCATGACCGAGCCCGGCGGAGGTTCGGACCTGGCTGCGCTCAAGACCACTGCCGTTCGCGACGGCGACGGCTGGTTGCTCTCGGGTGCGAAGACGTTCATCACCAATGGGTATTCGGCGGATCTGGTGGTGATCGCGGCGCGGACCTCGCCGGAGAGGAAGGCCAAGGGCATCACTCTCTTCGGCGTCGAGACGTCCCTGCCCGGATTCGAGCGTGGCCGTAAACTCGACAAGGTCGGCCAGGACGAAGCGGACACCGCAGAATTGTTCCTCGACAACGTGCGGGCCACCGACGCCCACCTGATCGGTGAGCTCGATCGCGGGTTCATTCACATGATGTCGTTCCTACCCCAGGAACGATTGGGATGTGCCGTCTCCAACCTCGCACATGCTGCGCAGATCCTCGTCGAGACCGTCGACTACTGCCGGGAGAGAAAGGCGTTCGGCCAATCGATTGGAACCTTCCAGCACAACAAGTTCCTGATCGCCGACCTGGTGACCCAGATCGAGGTCACGCAGGCGTATGTCGATCGGTGCGTCGCGGCGCACGTGGCCGGCGAGCTCACCTCCGTCGATGCGGCGAAGGCGAAGTGGTGGACCGCCGACGTGCAGAACCGGGTGATCGACCACTGCGTGCAGCTGCACGGTGGCTACGGCTACATGAACGAGTACCGGGTGGCGCGGGCGTGGCGGGATGCGCGCGTCTCAAGGATCTGGGCGGGTTCGAACGAGATCATGAAGGAACTGATCGGCCGCGATCTCGGATTCTGAACCCGGATAACGTTCTGGCACTGAATATGTGGATGCAACCTGGCGTGTGTCCGTGATTCGATTTCGGACACTTCACATCACACGATCGCTTCTACCGTCTTACGTGTCCGGGCGGGAATACACGTCCCGGGAAATCTCGAGGAGGAACGACATGACGGCATCCCAGGCCGACACGGCCACCCGCACCGGCAAACACTCGAACAACGACGTGCTCGACGTCCTGATCATCGGGGGAGGCTTCTCCGGCCTGTATGCGCTGGACCGGATTCGCGACCTCGGCTTCACCGCCAAGGTCTGGGACGCCGCTGGCGGCCTCGGCGGAATCTGGTGGTGGAACTGCTATCCCGGCGCACGCACCGACAGCACCGGGCAGATCTACCAGTTCTCGCACAAAGACCTGTGGAAGAAGTACGACTTCGCTGAACTGTATCCAGGGCACGACGGAGTCCGAAATTACTTCGAATACGTCGACGCACAACTAGATCTCACCCGCGACGTCGTGTTCGACACCTTCGCCGAGTCCTGCACATGGGACGAGGAGACCCGGCAGTGGACCGCGCGGTCCGCGGACGGCAAGGTGCAGAAGGCGCGTCAGGTGATCGTCGCGACCGGATTCGGTGCCAAGCCGCTGTATCCGAACATCGAGGGGCTCGACTCGTTCGCCGGCGACTGCTACCACACCGCTCGCTGGCCGCAGGAGGGCGTCGACATGACGGGCCGCAAGGTCGTCGTCATGGGCACCGGGTCCAGTGGCGTGCAGGTCGTCCAGGAAGCCGGTCACGTCGCCGAACACGTCACGGTGTTCCAACGCACCCCGAACCTGGCGATTCCCATGCAACAACGCGCACTCACGCACGACGACAACGAACAGTTCCGGAAGGGACTGCCCGAGCGATTCGAGGCACGTTCCAAGGCCTTTGCCGGATTCGACTTCGACTTTCTGCCGCAGAACGCCGCCGACCTGAGCAGGGAGGAACGCGACGCGATCTACGAGAAGATGTGGGCAGAGGGTGGTTTCGAGATGTGGCTCGGAACCTTCCAGGACATCCTCGTCGACGAGGACGCCAACCGCACGTTCTACGACTTCTGGCGCAACAAGGTCCTCGAGCGGGTCACCGATCCGAAGAAGGCCGCGATCGTGGCGCCCGAGACACCGCCGCACCCCTATGGCGTCAAGCGCCCCTCCCTCGAGCAGGACTACTTCGACGTCATCAACCAGAGCAACGTCGAGGTCATCGACTCCAACCTCACCCCGATCCGCCGGGTGCTGCCCCACGGGATCGAGACCGACGACGGCGTCATCGAATGCGACCTGCTCGTACTGGCCACGGGTTTCGACAACAACAGCGGCGGCATCATGGCCATCGACATCACCGGCGTCGACGGATTGAGTATCCAAGACAAGTGGAAGTCCGGCGTCGACACCTGCATGGGCCTGTCCACCCGCGGGTTCCCGAACATGATGTTCCTCTACGGCCCCCAGAGTCCATCCGGCTTCTGCAACGGCCCGACCTCCGCCGAGTACCAAGGTGAGATCGTCGTCGAGTTCCTCCAGCACCTGCGGGAGAACGGCATCACACGATTCGAGAACACCGAAGAATCGGAGAAGCAGTGGCGTGCACACGTCGACGAACTGTTCGTCAACTCGATGTTCACGAAAGCCCGCTCCTGGTACTGGGGCGCGAACGTGCCCGGTAAGCCTGCACAGATGCTCAACTACTCCGGCGGTGTTCCCCAGTACTTCGCGCGGTGGGACGAGATCAAGACCAACGGCTACGCCGCCTTCGAGACGAACTGACCGAAGTGTGGGCGCGTGGGTCACGGTGCATCTCCGTGGCTCACGCGGCGTCGTCCCGACAGCGCGTTGGGCGCGGCGGGTCGACGACGATCGCCGCGGCCTCTGCCGGATGTAGGACCGATGCCGAACCGGTCCGCTCCGGAAGATTCTGGGGATTGTCCCCGAAGGCGACCACACGATAGTCGAGCTGCCGGCCGTCGCGGACGGACTCGACCACGAGTCGACGATGGAGGACCGCCCTGGTTCCACGTCGAGTAGGTACTGCGCATCGGAGGCGAGGAAGGTTGTCCAGGGCGAGAAATCCATTCCTGCTCTTCACCTTCGGCGATATCGAAGAACAGTTCGGCGATGTCGTGGAAGCGATCCAATTCCACTAGTTTGTCGGCGGGCCGGTTCGGGATGTCGCCGACGACATGCGGGACCCGGCGTGCCTTCCTAGCGCACTTCGAGAAGAGGACGGCGTCCGTCGGAACCTGCGCGCGACCATTCGGCACGCCCTGCGTCCTGAACACCAAATCCAGCACAGCGCACCAGGCGCGAGCAGATCCGCGACACTGATGGCGTATCTGCGGGATCAGCCGGTGGACAGTGGCTGGTAGCGTTCCTATCGGCGCCTGCACCGTGACCTCGAGTGGTCCGTCGGCGATGTCACCAGCTCGAGACCCGCTTCGAGGAGGCCGACGGCCAGCCGCGGTGAGAAACGCGATCCCGGGCACATAGGGATGCGGCCGGGAACGGGTGTTCCCAGGCAGAGCTGCGAGTGACAGCGGGGTCAGCCGAACGAACAGCGGCAAGATTGGTGCAGGTCGATATCGTGGGCCTTCTTGGGCTACGACACGCCGTTCACATCCGATTCCGTTTCGTACGCCATCTTGCAGGGAGCAGCCAGTGTTGTGAAATAGGACACGAGTCACCAGACGTTCTTCTAGCGTTCTCAGGTGCCGACTCCGATGTGAATATTCGGAGCCGTTTGGTGTCCCATTCCCTGGTGAGGAGTAACGATGGCCGTGTGTGCTGTTATCTGGTCGTAGACCACCGACGCCTCGGTCAAAGAGGTGCGATTTGCCTGAATCGTGCGATAACAGCACCTCTTGGGGTCGTTCAGAATCCCACAAACGACCAGTAGCAGCGCGACACGTGGTGCCGACTCCGTAGCCGTAGGAGGTGTTCTGGTGCAGCCCCTGCTCGGTATGGAACTACTTCCGCTGTCGCCAAATCGGTGTCTCCGATGCGGTGGCGCCCAGACGGCGGACTGTTACCCGGTGGGCGCCCACGCGTGGGGAACGGTGCGGAGCGAGGCGACCGCTCGGGCGGTGTCGATGAAGTCGCGGACCGGCTGCGAGTCCACGTCGGTGCGCCACGCGATGGACAGGGACGTGGGAGGAATGTCGGTGACGGGGACGAACGCCAGTCCCGGCCGACCGTAGAACCGCTGGGTCGAGGACTGCGAGAAGGCCACTCCGCGTTCGGACAGAATCGCCTCGAAACACTCGTCCACCGTGGACACTTCGGCACCGAGCCGGACGGGCTCACCGTGGCGGGACTCGGTCGCGAGCCAGAAGTTGCGCCACTCCTGCGGCGCCTTGCGCGCCACGAAGAACTCATCGGTCACCTGCTCGACGCTGATGTGCGGCTGCCCGGCCAGCAGCGAACTCGTCGACACCACCAGCACTCTCGGCTCGACGAACAGGGTTTCGAGGCCCAGCCAGTCCTGCATCAGCAGAGGCGGGCGGACGAACGCGACATCGGAGGATCCGTCGGCCAACCCGACGTACGGGTCGGTGAAGTCGAACGACTGCATCTGAACCTGCACGCCCGGAAACTGCGATTGGAACGCGCCCAGGATCTGCGGCGTCAGTTCTGCCGCGGCGTTGGCCTGGAATCCCACGACCAGCTTGCGGGTGCTGGATCCGTGCGCGGCGTCCCGGGTGAGCGCGACGATCCGTTCCGCGTCGGCCAGCATTCGCCGGCTCTCCTCGAGCAGGACCTGACCCGCCGGTGTGAGCTCCACGTGCCTGCTGTTCCGCAACAAGAGCACCGCACCGAGGGTGTGCTCGAGCTTGCGGATCTGCACGCTGAGCGAGGGTTGGGCGATGTGCAGTCGGGCGGCGGCGCGGCCGAAGTGCAGTTCGTCCGCGACGGCGACGAAGTACGACAGCAGTCGCAGGTCGAGCTGGGGGAGCATCCTTCGAGGCTAGATGAGCAGGCCGGTTGCAGACCAGTAGTCATTGCCTATCGATCGATGGCCGGTAGGTATTGGACGTGCACCGGTCGCGGCGAGTGTGATGGGAGTCATGTCCGGCACGGCCGGCGCCGCACAGCTCGTGTGGAACCCGCGCCGACATCGCGGCGAGTGCGGACCTGCGGCTCGCCCACCTCCACCGATCGAAGGAAACACACCATGACCGTCACCACCCGCGTGTCGACCGCGGCCGATTGGGCCACCTCGTTCGCACAGGCCAGTAATCAGGACCGGGAGGTCCAGGCGCACGGCAAGTACTTCACCTGCTCCTACCAGCTCGACATGGCCGAGCACACCTTCGTCGTGCAGATGAGCCGCGGTCAGGTCGTCGACGTCGCCGTCGATCCGGGGCCCCTCGACGTGCCCTACCAGTTCGCCATCCGCGCGAGCGCAGACACCTGGCGCAACTTCGGTGTTCCGGTACCGGCCCCGATGTACCACGGCATCTGGGCCGCCAGCTTCCAGCGCGACATGAAACTCGAGGGCGACATCCTCGTGCTCATGCAGAACCTGCGCTGCGTCACCCGGCAGATCGAACTCCTGCGCTCCGTCGGCGTCCCCGTCTAACTCCTTTCCACGAAACCCGAAGGACTACAACACATGAGCAAGATCTCACCCGTCACCGGACACTACGTGGACGTCGATGTCGACGGTTTGCTGTACAAGGTCTTCTACCTCGAGAACGGCACCGGACAACCACTGGTGTGCCAGCACACCGCCGGCTGCCACAACCACCAGTGGAGGGGCCTGCTCGAGGACGAAGAAATCACCAAGAACTACCGCGTCATCGCCTACGACCTGCCCCGCCACGGCAAGTCCGACCCGCCGGAGAACACCGAATGGTGGACCGAGGAGTACCAGCTGTCCGCGGATCACTACGCGAACTTCATCATCGCCTTGTGTGATGCGCTCGACCTCGAGAACCCGATCTTCATGGGCTCGTCGTTCGGTGGGAACATCGCGCTTCAACTGGCCTACCGCCGGCCCGACCGGTTCGCCGGCGTCATCCCCGTCGAGGGCGCCGACTACTCGCCGGGCTTCTACCTCGACTGGTGGCAACACCCCCACGCCAACGCCGCGCAGGTCTGCGCCAGTGGAGTGTGGGACCTGATGGCGCCGCAGTCCCCCGAGGCGGACCGGTGGAAGACCTGGTTCTACTACAGCCAGGGCTCCGAGGCCTTCAAGGGTGACCTGCACTTCTACTCCGTCGACCACGACCTGCGCGACAAGCTCGGCGAGATCGACGGCGACCAGTGCCCGGTGGTCATGCTGACCGGCGACTACGACTACCTCACCACCCCCGAGGACAGCGCACGCACCGCAGGGCAGATCACGAACGCCGAGTTCATCGAGATGAAGGGCATCGGCCACTTCCCGATGAGCGAAAACCACCCGGTC
Organism: Rhodococcus sp. NPDC057014; assembly: GCF_042673295.1. Lineage (NCBI taxonomy): Bacteria > Bacillati > Actinomycetota > Actinomycetes > Mycobacteriales > Nocardiaceae > Rhodococcus > Rhodococcus sp. NPDC057014. The sequence continues at coordinate 18,184 of NZ_JBHUSF010000046.1, read as the reverse complement.
TTCCGCACCTACCTCATCGAGGCCCTGCAGATCCTGCAGAGCAAGGCGCCGCGGACGAACGAAGCACTGACCACGCAGTCCTGACCAGAACCGGCACTCTCCTGCCTGCCCGCCAGCGGAGCACCGACGGGCACGCAGGACACCCGTAGTCCGGGACGCTCGGCTACCAATCGTCTCCTTCACCGGATCAGTCCCAGTGGGCTGGCAGATCCGGGAGGCAGTCCCACGCACACACGTCACCCTCGAACTCGGCGGCAAACCAGCCGTGGTGATCTGCCCGGACTGAAATTCCGATCGCGACCTCGCACAGCCGGCCGACCGCATCGCGACCTTGGCATGTACAAGCGGGACAAGTCCCGCATCGCAGTCCAACGCGTCTACACGGGCAACGCAGGGAAGGAGCACCGGCGCCTCGCGGCCGTCGGTGAGGGACCGGCCGAACCCCCGGGCGCAGCCGGAGACGAGGGCGGGGTGACGGCACCGGCATCGATGGCACGGGCCACCCTCGGTGTGCAGTTCGAGGAGCTGCCTCGCCGTCGCGACGAGCTCCGCGGTTTCCTCGAAGCCGTGACTGATGTCGAGGCGGCCGCAGCGGAGGTCGACCAGGCCCACGTCGAGGCGCTCGCGAAAGTGGCCGAAGCCGACCGGTTGCAGGGCGAGGAGGAACGTCGGCGCCGTCAGGCGGCCGAGGCCCGCGCGGGTGAACATCAGCAGGCACGCGAAGAGGCCGACGCGGCCGCGGAGGACGCGGACACGGAGCTGGTGCGGATCCAGACCGAGGCCGCCGCCGTGGAAGACGCGGTGTCCCGCGAACGGGAGGCCCGCGCGGACCTCCAGCACATCCATGCCGAGACGGCGGAGAGGATCACGGCCGCCGAGACCGACGCGGCGCGCCGGATCGCCGCGGCCGAAGCGCAGACCGCTGCAGCGCAAACCGCCGCGCAGGAAGTCCGCGAGAACGTCGACCGTCTTCGCGGTGAACTCGCCGACCTGCGCGCCGAGATCCGCGCGGACCGCGACCAACCGCGCACCGATCGCGTCGCGCAACTGGCCGACGTCCGGCAATCGGCCGCCGAACGCGTGGACGCCCTGACCACCGCGCTGCGTGCCGCGAAGCAGACGATCGACGAACTACGGCGGCAGCCGGGCGACCGGGGTGCGACACCTGACCCGGACGTGGCTAGGTGCATCGGAAAAGGCTACTGCGCCAACTATTCTCTGGTAACCAAAAAGATCACCCTGCAGCTGACCACGACGGCGTGGTCACCGAAGCGGTCGTAGAATCGGCCGCGCAGGGTGACGTCGACAGCGGCCCCTGTGTCGTCGGATTCGGGATGGAAGATGCCCAGGCGGGGGTCGGGTCCGGGTGTCGTGCGCACCGGAGGCGCTGCTGTGCCGCGGCACGGCGCGGGAGTGTGGAGCGGCGTCCTACGGTGGTGTTCGTGCAGATCCGCTCGCGTGCCGGCCGGGGTGGTGCTTATGCTCGATCCGGAGTGTTCGTGGAGTTGGGGAGGTGGCGGAGCGTGGCCCAAAACAGCGGCAACCGGCCGGTCGAGGGCCCGGAGCTGACGGTCGGGGTCCGGGTACTGGTCCGCAGGAGCGCCGGGGCCGACCTGACCGGTGAGGTGGTCGAGGACTACGCAGCGGTGACCGACCCGGGCGGCGGTGGGCACGAGTGGGCGCCGGTGCATCGATGGGCGGTCGCGCTCGACGACGGTCGGCTGGTGTTCGCCGACACCGAAGACCTGACCATCGATCCGAGCTTCCCTCACCCCAACCCCGACCCGGATCCGAACCCGGATTCGAACCCGGATTCGGCCGCGCGGACACCGGGCCGGCACCGGGCAGAGTAACCGGCAGATCGCGCCGCCCGCGGACAACCCCGGGATGCGGGGGCGTGGGGACTCCATGCTGTGAGCCAAGCCTGGACACGTCCGAGGTACCCGGCGGGGCCCGGGTGGTCGGTTAGGTGCAGTCCCGGCAGATCAGCTGCGCGGGGTCGACGAGCCGGCTGCGATAGTGGACCAGGAAGCAACTGGTGCAGGTGAATTCGTCCGCCTGCTTCGGCGGGACGCGGACGGTCAGTTCTTCGCCGGACAGGTCGGCGCCGGGCAGTTCGAAGGATTCGGCGGTGTCGGTGTCCTCGACGTCCACGGCGGGGGACTGGGTGTCTTTGGCAATTGGCGGTGAGCTGTTCGAGGGACGTATCCGAGGTCTCGTCTGATTCGGTGACTCTGGGGGCGTCGTAGTCGGTGACCATGGCTGCTGCGCCCTCATGCTCTGAGTGTTCGGACCCGCCATGTCAAGAGGTTCGCTGCTCCCACCCGCGTGCGGGCCGGGCCCTCGTGTGCCGGGTGCGTCGGGTGTGGCGGGCGCGTTCGGTTTCGGACATGCCGCCCCAGATGCCGTAGGTCTCGGTGGTGGCGAGGGCGTGGTCGCGGCATGCGGCGAGGACGGGGCAGTGGTGGCAGATCTGTTTGGCGGCGCGCTCGCGTCGGGCGCGCACGCTGCCGCGTTCTCCGTCGGGGGAGAAAAACATGTCGGTGTCGGTACCGCGGCAGGAGGCGCGGTGCTGCCAGTCCTGGTCGATCCGGTGGTGTGAATGGTCGAGCATGGTGAAGTGGGTCGCTTTCGACAGTCGAACGAGGTGGCGATCTGCCCGTCAGGCGCGGACAATCAATCGGGACGGCGCTCGGTCGGGGTGGTCGCCGGTGGCGGCAGGGCACGTCGACGACATGGGCGGACTGGGTTGGGGGTCCTCCTGAAAAGGGCAGCGAATGGACGGGTTACGCACCCCGCCTGCTGCAGACCGCAGAAGTGCTGTGCGGCATGACCCCTCGACACATCGCGTGCACACTCGCGCGGCCTGCGGACGTGGTCGCCGGCGAGAACGACAGACCAAATCCGGGACTGCAATTCGGTGCGCCGCCGCGTCCACAGCAGTGGTCGTATGGGTGCGGTGATGCCTGGGCTCGACATCGGTGAGACCGGGAGTAACCCCGGATGCTCCACCCCTACGTCGCCCGGAACGGGCGGGTGCGGGGTGTGCTGTCTAGGGTAGCGACACCGGCCGCGGCGGTGAACGGGAATCGCTGGAAAGTAATTGCGATCACATGCGGTGCCGCGTCGTGTGTCGGCCGCTGTCGGATTGCCGGTCTCCATGATGTGGCCGGATCGGGGGTGGGTCGGCTACTTCCATAGGTGGCGAACAGGCGGAGGCGGGCTGGCACGCGCGATGGGCTCACCCCATTTTGGACGGGCAGCGTTGAGCCCCACGGTGTCGGCGGACGTGCCGGGGCAGGACCCGCGGATGAGCAGATCGGTCTGTGTGGTGACCTTGTTGGTGATGGTGGCGCCGAGCCTATCGGCGAGTGTGGCTGCGGTAGGCCGAGTACGGGTGGTCATACGGTTAACGAGGATGGCGCTGCGGCCGGCGAGGATCCCGGCCGTCGTTTCAGACAGCGTCAGCGTGCCGATACGACATCCGGCGTCGAGAGCGGAGAGCCCGGCTACCGGAAGTCCGCGGTTGGGGGTGTCCATCGGTTGGCCGGTGTGGACCGCGAATTCGGCCAGCCGGTGGTGAGTGCGGTTGGCGTAGTTCATTTCGCTCAAAATTCGTGCGCATGCATGGGCGTCTTCGCCGGCTTGGTGATGCTTGCGCAGCTCGACACCGAAATGCTTACAGAGTGTGCATAGTTGGTGATTCGGAAAGTTCCCGGTGGAGGCGGCGACCCCACATCATGGTGCATCCGGTCTCGAGGTGGGGAAGTGGCAGGTCGCTGAGCTCGCATGCTCCGCAGCGCGCTGATGTCGAAGCGGGTCTCGACGACCCGGCATCGATGCCGACGGCGACACCGATCTCGCAGATGCTGCCGCGGTCGTCATTGACCGTCTCGACGTCTACGGCGGCGAAGGACAACGCCGATGCAGTGATTGGGAGTGCGGACATCACTTCCGTCCTTTCACAGGGCTGCGGGGTCGACGTCGAGGTGTCTGAGGAAATCGTCTTCGGCGAACACTTCGATGCTCTGGCCCTTGCTCCCGTGGTAACCCGGGGCTGGATCAACGGGATCGCCGACCTGATCGAGAACTACCGAATCGTCGTCGACGGTCCCGAACCCACAACAGCCGCGCCGAAACGGGACGTCGTCGTTGTCCCTGACGAGTACGGTGACGAGCCGATCGGCTCGGGCGAGCACGCGTGGTGCAAGAAGTGGGCCGAGCAGCCACTGGACCGCTTCGAGGAAAGGCATGCAGCGGTGTATGAGCAGCGCCTGGTGAGCGGCGTGGTTTACGACACGCCGGTCAGATCCGATTCCGTTCTATTATTCCTCTTCGAGGGGCAGCCAGTGTTGCGAAGAGGGGCAGCCAGTGTTGCGAAGAGGGGCAGCCAGTGTTGCGAAATAGGACACGAGTCACCTCATCGGTACTTCTAACCTTCTCGAGTGCGCAATCGATGTGCATGTTCGGAACCGTTTCTTTACCCACTCGAGGAGTGACCATGGCCTTGTTTGCTGTGATCTGGTCGTATACAACCGATGCCTCTGTCAAAGAGGCCGCGCATGCCGAACACCTGACTTTCGTCAAGGATGCCGCTGCCCGAGGCATGCTGCAGGAGGCCGGCGCCTGGGCCGACGGCGCCGGAGCCCTACTGGTATTCCAAGCGGCCAGCGAAGACAGTGTGCGTTCCTTGCTTGCGGAAGATCCTTACGTCAAGCAGGGTGTCGTCGTAGAGCAGCGTATTTACCAATGGAATCCAGTCATAGGCCCTCTCGTCGGCGTCTAACGACAGTGGGGCACGTTCAGTATCTGGCGGCTCGTTGTCGAGGCATCCTTACGGTGCGCCTTCGGTAAGTACGTGGTCCGCGGTGTCGGTCCAGACGAACGGGCACCGCGGGTGTTCCACCCGTTGATGAAGCCGCGGATCTTGGTGGTCAGCTCCGTGACGGAGCCGCACAGCCCGCTGTGGATGGCCTGCCGTGCATATTCCGAGACCACACCTCCACAAGGTTCGTCCAGGATGCCGAGGCGGGGTGAGATGCCATGCATATGCGGATTTTCGGCCGGCCGCGCCCGGACTCGGTCTGCTTGTGGATGGCGTCGTTGCCCGTTACCGGATGCAGCTCTCGCTGCGGCGGGGCCGCCGGCGAGGTGTGTGAGGAAGATGAGGAAACCTGACGGTGATGTCGCGGGTTGCGCAGCTCGGTTACCGTGCCGGTGGCGATGTCCGGGGCGGAGAACAGGGTGAAGGTGCGGTGTCGGGCGTAGTCGTGGGTGTGCTTCCCGCGCGAGCCGATCCGCATCGACAGCGTTGGTGTGGTCCGGTCCCAAGGGGCTGAATCTGCCATATTTCGGTCCACCACAAGCACGGTTGCGTTCAACTTCGAACGGTGAGTTTCAAGCCGCGGCAGTAAAGTCCCCTCTTTTATGACGGTTGATCTCACTGCTGCAGCATTGTTCGCCGCGGGTCTGTGCGGCGAACAATGCTGCGGCCAACCTGCGCTCTGGAGGTGTGCTGTAGCTCCGGCGTAGGTCGCAGCTGCCAACCTGCACCCTTCTCGCGTGACAAATGATGTCGGCACTGCGGTGACGGAAATGCCTGATTGCGAAGTCGGGGTTTCGAAGTCTCTGCGGTCAAGGCGGACTGGCTCGAGTGCGTCCCGTATGTTGCGCAGGGTTGTACGGGGAGCGGGGGTATGTCGCAGGGATCGACCGTCCATGCCCGCCACCTCGATCCCGCGAGGTTTTGTCGTGCATCTACCCGCTCGACACAAGCCCGGATCTTCATATATACGTAAACTATTCCTCTATTGTGTTTTCGCGGCGGGGGTGTCATGCTTGCCCTGCACGGTGTTTCAGGTCACTTCCGGTAGTCACTGCTGAAGCGGATGGCAAGGTGGCCGGGGCGTTGGACGGCCCACTGGCTGTCGCCATCGCAGCGATTCGATGCCACTGCGCCGCAGTAGATGTGCGAACAGGGAGCGGATGTCGTGAAGGTCGAGTCGCTGAGTGGGCGATGCCGGTCCGGGTGCCGGCCGAATGCGCCGGGCAGCAGCGAGTCTGATGCCTCCGAGTCGTCAAAGGTCTTTGAGTGCAGGTCTTTTGAGGGTAAGGGAGCCAATTGTCCCAATTCCTGTGATTACCGTCGCTCTACCCGCCCCGAGCGCGGAAGGTCCGGCATCGACCCGCCCACGGTCGACGTTCGGACTACCGAACTGCCGAGAAGGGTTTCGCACCGGCACGGCTGCCGCGTTGCGCGGACGGCTGATCAGGCAATTCAACTCCGCGCCGGGTGGTGCACTTGCCACCATTTCTGCGCCTACACAGATCGGGGAACAAAGATGTCCGTGAACTTGGACCACCCAGCGTTGTCGTCGTCGATCGCTGACGGGAGAACGTTGTACATCGCAGGTCGATGGTGCACCGCCACCGACACTTTCAAGCGTGTAGATCCCTCCGATCTCCGCCGTGTGACGGGAATCTACGCTTCGGCGACTCCTAACGATGTCGAGGCTGGGTATGCGGCCGCTGCCGGTGCTCAACCAGCGTGGTCGGAGTCGACAGCGATTCAGCGGTCGGACTTTCTTCGTGCTGCCGCTGACCTTTTGGAAAGCCGCGTTCACGAAGCTGCGCTGACGATCACCGCGGACATGGGGAAGGCGATCCGCGACGCACGCGCCGAGGTCCTGCGAAGTGTCGCCATTCTGCGCTACTACGCCGGTGAGGTCCTGCAGCCCAGCGGGGAGACGTACCCCAGTGCTGATTCGCACACGATGCTGATGACGGTCGAGGAGCCGCTCGGCGTCGTTTGTGCAATCACGCCGTGGAACTTCCCCTTCGCGCTTCCGGCATGGAAGATCGCGGCGGCAATAGGTTTCGGTAACGCAGTGGTGTGGAAGCCCGCCGAGCCGGCCTGCGGATCCGCGGTGTTCCTGACGCGGATCCTCGAAGAAGCCGGGTTGCCCGCGGGGGTCCTCAATCTGGTGACGGGCAGTGGTAGGGGCCTTTCGGCGGCACTCACCGGGAACGCGCGACTCGCAGCCTTGACCTTCACCGGTTCGGGTGCGGTCGGGTCGCGACTGCGACAGGCCGTCGCCGATCGCAACGTCAAGGTCCAGCTCGAGCTGGGCGGCAAGAACCCATCCATTGTGCTCGCCGACGCCGATGTCGAGGATGCAGCGCTACAGATCGTCAAGAGCGCGATGCTTCATAGCGGACAGCGCTGCACAGCGACGAGCCGGGTCTACGTCGACCGCACCGTCGCTTCCCGGCTGGGAGAACTACTGGTGAAGCATGCTGACGCGCTCGTCGTCGGCGATCCGTACGACGATGCCACCGACATCGGGCCCCTGGCCTCGGTGGAGCAACGCGACACGGTGGCCGGATACCTGCAACTCGCCCGCGACGAGAACGCCGAGTTCCTCACCGGCGGGGAGTTCGATTCCGGCACTTGCTATATCGCACCCACCATTCTGGCCGGAGTGTCGGAGAAGAGCAGGCTCGTCCGGGAGGAGATCTTCGGACCAGTCGTGACCGTGCACGAAGTCGACGGATTCGACGATGCACTGTTGGCCGCGAACGACACGGACTACGGTCTGTCCTCTGGAGTGTTCACCAGAGACATCGCGACCGCGATGACCTTCATCCGGCGCACACAATCGGGGTTGGTGCACGTCAATCGCGAGACGAGCAGTGTCGAGCCACATGTGCCGTTCGGTGGCCTCAAAGGCTCGAGCAGCATGAGCAGAGAACAAGGGAAGGCCGCACGTACCTTCTTCACAACCACCAAGACCGCGTATGTCCGCTGGACCTAGAGGCCACGCCGAACGGCCGTCGCGTAATCAAGACAACCCCCCAAGTAACCCTGGGCATCAAGAGGAGACCAACATGAGCACTGCCGCACCAGCTGTGACCGAAGTAGTCGACGTTCTCGTTGTAGGAGCAGGATTCGCCGGGCTGTACCAGCTCGAACATCTGCGGAGTCGAGGGTACTCGGTAAAAGTAGTCGAGGCGGGTGAGGACCTGGGCGGAATCTGGCACTGGAACCGCTACCCGGGTGCCCGAGTGGACAGCGAAGGCCCCATCTATCAGTTCACGCGGCCCGACCTGTGGGATGACTTCGCGTTCTCCGAGCTCTACCCGGGAGGGGAGGAACTGCGCCGTTACTTCAAGTACGTCGACGCGAAGCTCGATCTGAGCAAGGACATCTACTACAACACCCGGGTTGCTTCTGCCGAGTTCAACGATAAGACGAATACCTGGACCGTGACCGCGGAGAACGGAAGCATTTTCGTCTGCAAGTACTTCGTTCTGTGCACCGGATTCGCAGCAAAGCCGATCTTCCCGAAGCTCCCGGGAATGGACAGCTTCACAGGGATCAGCCACCACACCGGTCTGTGGCCGGAAGGCGGAATCGATTTCGCAGGAAAGCGAATCGCCATTATCGGTACGGGCGCCAGCGGTGTGCAGGTCGCGCAGGAAGCGGCGAAGGAAGCCGCACAGCTGACCATCTTCCAGCGCACCCCCGTTCAGGCGCTCCCGATGCGACAGCGCCAGCTCACCGACGAGGACAACGCGAAGATCAAGTCCGATCTGGCGGACAGATTCAGTCGTCGTTCGGCGTCGTTCTCCGGCTTCGACTTCGACTTCATTCCCAAGTCAGCCCTCGCGGTGAGCGACGAGGAACGAACCACCACTTACGAGCGACTGTGGGAGTTCGGTTTCGAGTTCTGGCTCGGAACGTACCAGGACGTCTTCGTCGACGATGCTGCAAACGACACGGCCTACGAGTTCTGGCGTGACCGGACGCGTGCCCGGATCAAGGACCCGGTCGTCGCCGAGAAGCTGGCGCCGATGAAGAAGGCGTACCCCTTCGGCGTGAAGCGCCCCTCGCTGGAGCGGACGTACTACGACATCTTCAACCAGGACAACGTGCGTCTGGTCGATCTGCACGAGGACCCGATCGAGACGATCACGCCCACCGGGCTGACGACCACATCGGATGAGCACGAGTTCGACATCATCGTCTATGCAACGGGCTTCGATGCCGTCACCGGTGGCCTGACCGCCATCGACATTCGCGCCACCGACGGTACATTGCTGCGGGACAAGTGGTCGAACGGTGTGCGGGCAAACCTCGGGGTCGCAACGGCAGGATTCCCCAACCTGCTGTTCCTCTACGGACCACTGAGCCCGTCGGGCTTCTGCAACGGGCCCAGCTGCGCCGAAATCCAAGGTGACCTCATCGTCAACACCATCGACTACATGCGGGACAACGGGTTGAACCGTATCGAATCCGAGGCGGACGCGGATGCTGCCTGGTCCGATCACGTCGCCGAGCTGACGGCCGAGGCGCTCTACGACAAAGCCGACTCCTGGTACATGGGTGCCAACGTCCCGGGTAAGCCGCGGCAGTTGCTGAACTACCCCGGTGGTCTTCCCCTCTACCTGGCCAAGTGGGACGAGACCGTGTGTGCGGGATACAAGGGCTTCACGCTTTCCTGAACAGTCAATTTTCCTCCCTCGAGCAGCGATGAAAGTGAGCAACACATGTCCGTGAGCAAAGAATCCCTGTTCCTCAATGACCTGTACGCCTCGTGGCTCACCCGGTCCGAAGGAATGGACCTCGCCAGTCAGCGAGATATGTTCGAAGAGTGGCATCTTCCGACCATCGAACCCGTCGACGTCACCTATGAGGAGGTGACAGCCAACGGTGTGCCGGCAACGTGGGCAAAGCCTGTGGAGGCAGCCGAGGACCGCGTGATCGTCTTCACCCACGGTGGCGGGTTCGTGACAGGTTCACGGTTCTCACACCGCAAGCTCGCGGCACACCTCGCCAAACTGGCGGGTGTTCACGCCCTGATCGTGGACTACCGGCTCGCGCCGGAGCACAAGCACCCCGCCCAACTCGAAGACTGCATGGCCGTCCACAAGTGGCTCCGCACGCAGGGTTACAAGGCGGAGTACACGGCGACAGTCGGCGACTCGGCGGGCGCCAATCTCGCGATCTCGACAGCGTTCGAACTCGCGAGCCTGGAACTTCCCACTCCTGCTGCCGTCGTCACGCTTTCGCCGTGGCTCGATATGGAGATCGAGGGGTTGACGGTCGATTCGAACGACGCGGTCGACGTATTGGCCAAGAGGGCGGTTCTGGAAATGATGCGGGAGATGTTCCTCTCCGACCCCTCAGATGCAACGGACCCGCGGGCGAACCCACTGCTCAACGACTACACCGACTTCCCTCCGGTGTACGTATCGGTCGGAGGCTATGAGACCCTGCTGGACGACTCACGTCGGTTGGCCGAATTGATCGAGAAGGTGAGCGGCGAGGTCGTGCTCGACGTGGTCGATGAGCAACAGCATGTATTCCACTTCAACGCGGGTCGGGCACCGGAGGCGGATCAAGCGTTGAGCCGGATTGCCCGGTGGCTGCGACCCAAGTTGGGCCTCGCCTGAACCCCGCCTGCGCCGCGTGCATATGAACGCGAAGGTGTTCGGCGGCAAGAGGTGAACGCGCTCGTCGGCGGCGGTCCACACCGGTGTGGACCGTCGCCGACGAGTTCGTTCGCGTGCCGGTCGGGTACCAGTCGAACGATCGATCCGCAGTGAAGATAGGGAGATACACCCATGGACAGTCCAGTCCTCGTCCAACGCGACGGGTTCATCGAGACATGGACGATTAATCGACCCGCGCAGAGCAATCCTGTTTCCGGGATGGACGTAGTCGACGCATTGGTCGCCTGCGTCGAGGCCGTCAACGCCGACTACGGTGTGCGAGCTGTCATCGTCACCGGTGCCGGATCGACGTTCTCCGCCGGCGGCAACGTCAAGGACATGGCGAATCGTCGCGGATTGTTCGGGGGGAAACCTCACGAACAACGCGATGGCTACAGAGCTGGGATACAACGGATTCCGCGGATCATGTACAACTGCGACGTACCGCTCATCGCAGCAGTGAACGGCCCTGCAATCGGCGCCGGATGCGACCTCGCCCTCATGTGCGACCTCCGCATTGCCAGCAGGACGGCCTTCTTTGCAGAGAGCTTCGTCAAGCTGGGAATCATCCCGGGTGACGGTGGCGCGTGGCTGCTGCCCAAGGCCGTCGGGATGGCGCGGGCGGCTGAGATGATCTTGACGGGCGACCGTGTCGACGCGGTCGAGGCACTCGAGTGGGGATTGGTCTCCAGTGTCGTGGCGCCGGAGAAGCTGCTCGACGAAGCCCGCGCGCTCGCCGGCCGGGTGGCCGCCAATCCGCCGCACTCGGTACGGATGGCCAAGCGGCTCCTGCGCGAGGGACAGCACCAAAGCCTCGACAGTCTCCTCGAATTGTCCGCTGCCATGCAGGCGCTGGTTCAGCAGACGACCGATCACACGGAGGCAGTCAACGCCTTCATGGAGAAGCGAACTGCCACCTTCACCGGCGAGTGACGTGCCCGAGAACCGACGAACTCCGTGGAGGCGGATCGGATGCCTCCACGGAGTTCCTTTTTTTCAGGTCACCTCACGAAACGGGTGCCCACTTCTGATGGCGCCTGGGGTGCATCAGCGGGTGATGAGACCCCAGAGATTGTCGCAACCTGCGTCGAGAGCGGCGGTAGTCAAGATCTCGTCCCAGTAGTGGACCGATCCGAATTCCGAGCGCCACGCCAGGGCGGATGTGGTGAATTCGTGCAGCCGGTGCTCGCGGGTGGTGCCGATCGCACCGTGCACCTGGTGGGCGTTACGGACGACGACCGAGGCCGCGTGGCCGGCACACGACCGGGCGACGGCAATCAGGAGTTCGAGGTTCTCACTCGACCACTGCGTGCGAACCGCTTCCGTCAGTGCCGCTTCGGTCGCTGTTCGGGCGAGGGAAGCGTCGGCTGCCATGTCGGCCACCAGGTTCTGCACGGCTTGAAACCTGGCCAGTGGGCGTCCGAACTGCACTCGCTCGGTGGTGTGGGCGACGGAGAGATCGAGAATGCGGTCGAGGGCGGCACACACCTGCAGCGCTCGGATGAGGGCGCCCCGCAGAAAAAGTTGGCGGATCACCGCGTCCGACACGGCGGTGCCCGACAATGCGGCCGTGTCGGCGGAAACGACGTCGCGGGGTTCGTCGGCGAGGTTGGACCCGGAGGTGATGTCGAAGACTGTTGCCTCGAGGTCGGCGACGACGTACGTGTCGTTCTTCCGCCAGACCGTGACGATCCTGTCTGCCTGGGACGCCCACGGCACGCCGCGGGCGACGCCGTTCTCGTCGAGTACGCATGCAGTGAGCCGCGCATCGTCCATCGGGAGGCCGGCCTCGTCGAGGAGCCAACCGGCGAGCAGGTCGTGTTCGGCGAGAGGAATCCGGACCCCGTGCGACACCGCGGCGCGCACGAGTTCCGCGGCCTCGTACCAGCCGGCGCCGCTGCCGCCGGTCTCTTCGCGGCCGGTCAGCCGGACCAGACCCAGTTCGTCGAGTTGCGCCCACAGCGAGGGATCGCACGTGGCCATCCCGTACTCGGGCCCGTTCCGTTCCCGGTGATCGGAAAAGACCGCGGACATCATGTCGATGAGGTCCGCGTCGACCGTGGTTGGTGCGTGCATCAGCGCATCCCCAATCCCCGCGCGATCACGCCGCGCAGAACTTCGTTGGTGCCGCCCCGCAGAGTAAATCCCGGGCGTTGGACGATGGCGTCCTCGAGCATCGAAAGATAATGAGTTGGCGAAGATTCGTCGGTGAGGAGGTCGGCAAAGTCGGCTACGTCGCCTTCGGTGGACGTCCCGAGGACCTTGACCACGGCGGCGGCGGTGTCGGCGGGTTCGTGGCGCTCGAGTGCGCCCGCCACTGCGGTCGACATCTGGTGCAGACCGGCGAGCCGTCCGAAATACCGGCCCAGGTTCGAATGCTGCGGCAAGGTTCCCTGCTTCATCTGTTCGGCCGTCTCGGCGAGCAGGACGAACGTCGACAGAAATCGTTCCGGGCCGCTGCGTTCGAAGCTGAGTTCCGAGGTGACCTGCTGCCACCCGTTGTCGATGGTGCCGAAGACCATCTCGTCCTCGACGTAAACCTCGTCGAGGAGGACCTCGTTGAAGTGGTGCTGCCCGTTCATCGACACGATCGGCCGGATGTCGACCCCGGGGGCGCGCAGATCGACGATGAACTGGCTGAGACCATCGTGTCGATGTGCCGGATCGAGTGGGGCGGTGCGGGCGAGGCAGATGAACGCGTCCGCGCGATGAGCACCGGAGGTCCAGACCTTGACTCCGGTAATAGACCACCCTCCGTCCACTCGGATGGCCTTTGTGCGCACACTGGCCAAGTCGGACCCGGAATCCGGCTCGCTCATACCGATCCCGAAATAGCATTCCCCGCGCGTGATCGCCGGCAAGAACTTGTGTTTCTGGACCTCGGTGCCGTACTTGAGCAGCGACGGGACAATCTGCCGGTCGGCGATCCAGTGGGCGGCGACGGGGGCGCCGGCGGCGAGCAGCTCTTCGGTGACGACGAACCGTTCGAGGTGGCGTCGACCGTGGCCGCCGTACTCGGCCGGCACGGTCATGCCGAGCCATCGGCGGGCGGCCAATGCACGTGTGAAGTCCTCGTCCCAACCAGTCAACCAGGAGTCGACCTGTCGGCCGATCTTGCCTTCACTGAGTTGCTCGGCAAGAAACTCACGGACCTCGGTCCGCAAGTCGTCCACGGCGTGTGGGTCACTGGAGACCGGGGGCACCAATCTGAGGTTGATCATGATGGTTCTTCCATTCGAGAGGAGGTGGCCTGAGGCGACGTCGCCGTCACGACGGATGCATCGGCCAGCGCATGGACGCGATCGGCGGAGTAACCGAGATCTTGGAGGATCGTGAAGGTGTCCTCACCGAGCAGGGGAGCGTGTCGGCTGAACGAAATCGGCGTGCGCGACATCGCGAACGGAGTGCGGGTGGCGTAATACTCGCCTTCGGTGGGATGTTCACGCTTGGTGATCAATTCCTGGTCCAGGACGTAGGCGCTCTCGTGTGCATGGGCGAGATCGAGTAGGTCAGACGCGGGAATTCCCTGTGTCTCACACAAGTTCAGCCATTCCCGGGTGGTCCGGCTCGGGACGGCCTCACGGATCGCCGAGAGAAGTTCGCCCATGTGGGTGTGGCGGTCGTTCACCGAGGCGTAGCGAGGGTTGTTCACCAGGTCGCCGCGGCCGGCGATGATGAAGAAGTCGTTCCAGTTCTTCGCCGAGTACGGCATGATGCAGATCCAGCCGTCGGCCGTCTGGTGCGGGACTCGTTCCGGTGTCAGTACCCGCGCCCATCCGAAGTTCCCTTCGGCGGGGGCGAAGGTGTGGCCACCGAAGTGCTCGACGAGATTGAAGCCGATCATCGCGTCGACCATCGGCACGTCGACCTCCTGACCGAGGCCGGTGCGGTTCTTCTCCATCGCGGCGGCGAGGACGGCGATGACGATGTAGAGACCGACGACCTTGTCGGCGATGACGTATGGGGCATAACGAGGTTCACCGTCGATGAGTTCCGTGAGTTTCGCGGCGCCGGACGCTGCTTGCACGATGTCGTCGTAGGCGGGGTAGTCCCGGAAGGCGGTCTCGGAGCCGTACGCCTGTGCGGTGCAGAGGATCAGTCCCGGATTGTTCTCCGAGAGCCGCTCATAGGTGATGCCCAACTTCTGCCGGGAGCGCGGCCGGAGATTCGTCACCAACACATCCGCGGTACGCACCAGATCGTCGAGGATCTCGCGGCCCTCCTCGGAGGCGAGGTCGATCGCGATGCTGCGCTTGTTGCGCTGGAGGTTGAGTGTCAGAGCGCTCATACCTTCATGGCGGCGGGCACCTACATCTCGGCTCATGTCACCGTCGAGACTCTCGACCTTGATGACGTCTGCGCCCATGTCGGCGAGGGTTGCGGTGGCGAAGGGACCCATGATCACGGTCGTCAGATCGATGACGCGCAGACCATGAAGAGCGCCGGGTGTGAGTTCCACTGAAACCTCTTTCGCTGCGACAGGAAGCACTGCAAGGACTATGTCAGCTGGAGTAATTTTCCGCAATAAGGGACTGAACTACATATATACGTAAGATAGGGTGGGTGGTGACCGCTCGGATGGAGCAGTGCCCGTAGGGAGAATGTGCCGTGATGCAATCAGATGACGCCTTCAATGTTCGAGGCCGCAGTCGCCATCGGACCGTGGACCGCATTGCTGCGATTCTCGAGCTGGTGGCCCGATCCCGTACCGGACTGACCTTGAGTGGGATGGCCAAAGAGCTGGACGCGCCGATCAGTTCGACGCAAGGTCTCGTCAACGGTCTGGTGGCGACGGGTTATCTCGAGGAGCACGAGCGACGGTACTCGCTCGGCAGTGCCCCGTATCTACTCAACCGCCTCGCTGGGCGGCAGCCCGTCTCGACGGTCACGCACGCCGACCTGGAAGACGTCCACGCGAGTTCCGGCTTGACAACCGTGCTGTCGATCGCTGTCGGTCCGAACATTTTCTACGTCGACTACGTCTCTTCCGACCCACGGTTCGCGTACCTCGCCGAGAACTACGTGAGGCGATCGCTCATCCGTACCTCCGGCGGCTGGATACTGCTTGCCGGGATGGAGAAGCGTGACCTCTGGGCGTACATCCAAACTCTGCCCGACGAGGATCGCGACACTGTCGAGCGGTTCTTCGCTGCCCTACCGGAGATCGAACAGACCGGAATCTGCGCCTCCCCCAACGAGTCGACCGACGGCGACGGTGTCTCGGTCGCGGTTCGTGAGAACGGCAAGACCGTCGCCGCCGTCGGTGTCATCGCACCACACACGGTGATCACGAAGGAGCGCGACAGGTTGGTCGCCCTCTTGGAGCAAGGTGCCCGGAGTTGGTCCGATCGCGTACGACCGTAATGCTGTCAACCCGGGACACCGTGGTCAGTCGGCGAACTGCTTGCCGAGGAATTCGACGACGGCACCGTGCAGTTCGGCGCTGCGCGGAATGGCACCGGTCATCCAGTACACGGCATGGACAAGGCCTTCATACAGTTCGACCTGCACGGGGACGCCCTGGTCGGCCAGCCTCCGGCCGTAGTCCACGCCCTCGTCCCGAGTGACCTCGTATTCGTTGAGTAGCAGCAGGGTGGCGGGAAGCCCCGACAGATCCGCGGCCTTGGCCGGGGAGGCGGACGGATTCTCGGCGTCTTCCGGGGTGACCAGGTACTGCTCCCAGAACCAGTCGATGGCTGCCGTGGTGACCAGGTACCCCTCGGCGTTCTCCTCGCGCGACGGGAATCGTGCCGTGCCGTCGATGACCGGATAGATCAATACCTGAGCGCGCAGTGCCGGAGCACCGGTGTCGCGTGCCCGGAGGGCCGTGACCGCGGCCAGGTTGCCTCCGGCGCTGTCACCCATGACTGCGACGCGGGTGCCGTCGCCACCGAAGTCGGCTGCGTGCTCGACCACCCAGTTCAGTGCGGCGAACGCATCGTCGGGTGCGGCAGGGAACTTGTGCTCGGGAGCCAGCCGGTAACTCGGTGCAGCCACGATGACCTTCGCGTCGGCGGCCAGCGCGCGACATGGTTGCTCGGTGACGTCGAGGCTGCCGGCGACCCAGCCACCGCCGTGGAAGTACACGACGACCGGCAGAGGTGTGTCGGACTCCGGGATGTAGAGACGCACCGCCTGGACGCCACCCGGGCCGGGGTAGACCGTGTCGACGACACGAGCGAGGTCCGCCTTCGGTGCCTGGAGGCCGCTGAAGGACTCGACGACCCCACGGACTTCGGCAATGCTCATCTGCTCGAACGACTTCAGTCCCTGCTCGTGCAGAGTGTCTATCAAATTCTTGACCGCAGGATCGAGTGCCATGGTGTTCTCCTTCATGTCATGAGCAAGTCTGTTCAGCCGACAGGTGGAGTCACCCTATGGGTGCGTTCGGCGCGGGGAGTGTCCGAAAATCACACACCCATCTGCGCCCCCGGTGGCACGGCCGTGTGTTTCACAATCGGACACGCCGACGCCCTACTGCGGTTCTAGTTTCATTCGGAGTGATCAACAGACGGCTGGAATTTCAGCGTCGCCGACAGAGAGGTGGGGCAGTGAGCGCGATTGCAGCGATCGAAGGAAGCGGTGCCCATCGGACCTTGGTGTTGCACGGCTGGGCGCTGGACAGCAGCGTGTGGCTCACCGCCCGCGCCCGGATGGATCAGTCCCGCTTCACCTACGCGTACCTCGACTTTCCGGGATACGGGGTCAACCGGCCCGAAGCACCGGCCGACGGAATCGACGGGATGGCCGCGGTTGCCCTCGACGCCGCCGATCAGCTCGGGTGGTCGACCTTTTCTGTTCTCGGTCATTCGATGGGCGGCACCACAGCGCTTCGGGTGGCGACCCTCGCACCTGAACGTGTGACCTCGGTCGTCGCACTGACGCCCGTCTCGCCGGCAGGTACCCCTCTCGACGAGGCGACCTACGGTTCCTTCGCCGGGGCCTGGGCAGACCCGGGTGCAGCCATCCGTGGCGCACTGGCACCGTACATCGACGAGACAGATCTGAAGAACCTCGTCGACCGCAACCGCTCGACGATGGACCAGGCAACCTGGGAGGCCTACCTGAAGAACTGGACCAGTCCCGACTTTCTCGACCGGATGGGCATCTACGAAGGGCCGACCACTCTGATCGTGGGGGAGAGCGACCCGTTCGTCACCGCCGAGTACCTCGGGGACACGTTGGCGGCCTTGAAGCACGGGAATCTGAGGACCGTGCGGGGCAAAGCCGGGCACTACCCCATGGTGGAGAACGCTCCGGAGACGGTGGCGTTGTCGGAGCAATCTCTGTACTGATCTGACCGGGCACGTAACCCGGGGTTCCGGCCCCGCCACGTTCAAATTACGAATCCAGGGAGGATTCATCATGTTGAATCACGTTGTGACGTTCATATGGAAGCAGGACATCAGTGACGATCAAATTCAGTCCTTTCACGAAGCTCTGAGCACAGTCTCGGATACTATTCCGGAGGTCGTGGAATACCGTTACGGGAGGGATCTGGCTCTCAAGCCCGGCAGCGGCGACTACGCAATCTCCGCGACCTTCGAAGACGTCCCCGACTTTCGCACCTACCTGGCGCATCCCGCTCATGTGCGCCTCGTCCAGGAATTCATTTCGGTGATGGCCGAATCGTATTCGTCCGTTCAGATCGTTTTCGCGTCTGTATATTATAGACAGGACCGTCGTTAGG
>NZ_JBHUSF010000045.1:0-39762 GCF_042673295.1 Rhodococcus sp. NPDC057014 | reverse complement strand
CGACGGCGGCGCGGCGTCGACGGCGTCCGTCGACCTCGTGCTCCCCATCGAACTCGACGAGGTGATCTTGCTGGAACCGATGGCGTCGACCGGCCGCATCGCCGGCCGCGGGGCCGCCCGCGTCGAACGCCGGATGCTGCGGAACTGGATGAGTGCGGGCCTGGACGCCGAAGTCGCGAGGCTGCAGGCGGCAGGCACCCGGGTGCTCCGGCTCGACGCGACCGCCGAAGACCTCGCCGTCATGGGCCCGAATTTCATGGACGGCCGGCGCCGGCTCGCCACCCTCGAACATTCCCTCGTCACCACCCGAGCCCAACTCGCGAACGGAGTCCGCGCATGAACCACTACGACATCCTCATCGTCGGTGCCGGGATCTCCGGCATCGGGGCCGCCATCCGCCTGAAGCAGAGCGGGATCGACAACTTCGCCGTTCTCGAGAAGGGGGACTCGCTGGGCGGGACGTGGCGCGACAACACCTACCCGGGCTGCGCGTGCGACGTCCCGTCGGCCCTGTACTCGTACTCGTTCGCACCGAACCGGGAGTGGTCACGGTTGTTCGCCGGACAGGAGGAGATCCGCCGGTACATCGAGCGCACCGCCGCCGAACACGGGGTGCCCGCCCACGTGAAGTTCGGAACCGAGATGCAGCGCGCCCGGTGGAGCGAGCAGACGAGGCGCTGGACGGTGGACACGTCCGCGGGCACGTTCACCGCGAACGCCGTCATCGCCGCCGCCGGGCCGTGGAACGAACCGCTCGTTCCCGCCATCCCCGGTCTCGACACGTTCACCGGCGAGGTCTTCCATTCCTCCCGCTGGAATCACGACTACGACCTCGCAGGCAAACGTGTAGCCGTCGTCGGAACCGGTGCGTCCGCAGTGCAATTCGTCCCGGCCATCCAGCCGAAGGTCGCGGAAATCCACCTGTATCAGCGCACCGCGCAATGGGTGCTGCCGAAACCCGACCACACGCTGCCCGGCGTCGAGCGCACGATCCTGCGCCGCGTACCGGGTGCGATCCGCGCGTTGCGACGCCTCGAGTACGCGATCATGGAATCTCTCGGGCTCGGCTTCCGGCACCCGTGGATCCTGCGGATCGTCCAGCAGATCGGCAAGGCGCAACTGCGTGCCCAGGTGCGGGACCCGAAGCTGCGCAAGGCGTTGACGCCCGACTACACGCTCGGCTGCAAGCGGCTGCTGCTGTCCAACACGTACTACCCCGCGCTCACCCGCCGCAACGTCGAAGTGCACGCCAACGCCGTGCAGTCGGTGCGCGGCAACGTCGTCGTCGGCAGCGACGGCGCCGAACGGGAAGTGGACGCCATCATCTTCGGTACCGGCTTCCACATCCTCGACATGCCGATCGGGTCCACGGTGTTCGACGGCGAGGGCCGCAGCCTCGACGATCATTGGAAGGGCAGCCCGCAGGCGTATCTCGGCACGACCGTCGCGGGCTTCCCCAACGCGTTCGTCCTCCTCGGACCGGCTCTGGGTACGGGTCACACGTCGGCGTTCATGATCCTCGAGGCGCAACTCGACTACCTGATCCAGGCGGTCACGCAGGCCAGGAGCAACGGGTGGACCAGGATGGAACCGCGCCGGGACGTGCAGGACGCGTTCAATGCCCAGGTCCAGGAAGCCCTGGCCACCACCGTCTACAACGCCGGTGGCTGCCAGAGCTACTTCCTCGACGTCAACGGCCGCAACAGCTTCAACTGGCCGTGGTCGACCGACCGCATGCGGCAGCGACTCGGCCGGTTCGACGAGGCGGCGTACGACGTGTCGCGTGAGCCGGCGACGGCTACAGCGACTTCGCGATGATTCCCTTCATCACCTCGTTGGCACCCGCGTAGATCCTCTGGACGCCGTCACCTGACGTGAGCGGCAAAGCGTGTGCGGGCACACTGTGCCACTCACCTGGGGTCAGATGCGCTTGAAGAGGGCTGCGAGGGCCTGGCCGCCGCCGATGCACATGGTGACGATGCCCAATTCGAGGTCGCGGCGCACCATGTCCTTCGCGATCCGCAGACTCAGGATCGCCCCGGTCGCCCCGACCGGGTGACCCAACGCGATCGCCCCACCGTACGGGTTGGTCTTCTCCGGGCTCAGCTTCGCGTCCCGGATCACCGCGACCGCCTGCGACGCGAACGCCTCGTTCAACTCGATCACGTCGATATCACCCGGGGTGGTCCCGGTCTGCTCGAACAGATTCTGCAACGCCAGCACCGGGGCGTACCCCATCAGCGCCGGGTCCATCGCCGCCGTCGCGACCGCTTCGAGGGTCACCAGCCCGGTCAGGCCCTTCTCCCGGGCGGCGGACTGCGTGGCCAGCACCAGAGCCGCGGCGCCGTCGTTGATCCCCGACGCGTTCCCCGCGGTCACCGACCCGCCCTCCTCGAACGCCGGCCGCAACTTCGCCAGGGTCTCGAGGGTGGTGTCGGGCTTGGGATGCTCGTCGACCTCGACCGTCTTGGGACGCCGGCCGCCGATCTGCACCGGGGTGATCTCCTCGGCGAACGCCGCCCGCGCGGCGTCGGTGGCGGCGCGGCGCTGGGATTCGACGGCGAACTCGTCCTGCTGCTCCCGGCTCACGTCGTACTTGCGGGCGACGGCCTCGGCGGTGCGGCCCATGTGCACCCCACCGAACGGGTCGGTCAGGATCGCGACGGTGCCGTCGACGAGCTTGCGGTCGCCGAGCTTGTACCCGGAGCGGGCCGAGAAGTCGTAGAACGGCATCCGCGACATGCTCTCGTCGCCGCCGGCGAGGGCGAAGTTCACCCCACCCCACCGCATCTGCTGCGCCGCCGACCACACCGCCTGCAGACCGGACCCGCACAACCGGTTGACGGTGTACGCCGGGGTCTTCTCCGGCAGCCCGGCGGCCAGGGCGACGCGGCGGGCGTTGTAGGCGTCCGGCCCGACCTGACCGATGCAGCCCATCACCACCTCGTCGATGTCGCCGCCCGCCACTCCGGCACGGTCCAGCGCGGCCTTCGCGGCGGTGGCACCGAGTTCGTGGGCGGGCACGTCCTTGAACGCACCGCCGAAGCTGCCGATCGGGGTCCTCGCGCCGTCGACGACGACGATCGGTTCGGGAGAATTCATGACGTGCCCTTCCGTCTCTCTGCCAGTACGGGGAGATAGTAGGACTTCAAAGTACCTGGCTGTTCACGCAGGGCCTCCCGCACGTCACCGCGTCAGAGTCCGCGAATCAGATCGGCGCACTTCTCGGCCATCGTCATGACCGTGATGTTGGGGTTGACGTACGGCAGTTTCGGCATGGCGGACGCGTCCACCACCCGCAAATTGCGCACCCCCTTGACCCGCAACTCCGGATCGAGGACGGCCGCCGGGTCGGTGGCCGCACCCATCCGGGCGGTCCCGGCGGGGTGATACACCGTGTTGTGGGTGCGGTGCGCGTAGTCGATCAATTCGTCGTCGGTTTCCGCCTCCGGCCCGGGAGCCAGTTCCCTCGTGATCCAGCCCCGGAACGGTTCCTGCTCGGCGATGCGGCGTGCCAACCGGAATCCGGCGAGCATCACGGCCTCGTCGTGGCCGTCGGGGTCGGTGAAATACCGGGGGTCCACTCGCGGACGATCCCGGAAGTCTCGGGAGCGCAGCCGCACCGTTCCGCGGGAGAGTCCCTGCGTGACGTTCGGTGTCAGGCAGAAACCGTTGTCCGTGGTGGGGTAGCCCCATCGAAGGGTGTTCATGTCGAACGGCACGCTGCCGTAGTGCATCATCAGGTCCGGATGGTTCAGCCCCTCCTCGGTGGTGGCGAACAGGCCGATCTCCCACCACTGCGTCGACTCGGTGACCATCGGCCGGGACGCCTCCCAGAACACGAGACCCTCGACGTGGTCGTCGAGGTTCTGCCCCACGCCGGGGGCGTCGACACGGACGTGCACGCCCATCTCGCGCAGGTGCACCGTGGGCCCGATTCCCGAGAGCATCAGCAGTTTCGGGGTGTCGATGGCCCCGGCTGTGACGATCACCTCGCGGCGCGCCGACACCGTGTCGTATCCGGTGAGGTCGGGACGCTGGTAGCGCACGCCCGTCGCCGCCTGCTGATCGTCGAACAAGATCTCGCTCACCCAGCAGCCGGTGCGCACGTCGAGGTTGGGGCGGGTGCCGAGAATCGGGTGCAGGTAGGCGTGCGACGACGACATCCGGGTGCCGTCCTCGGACGCGTTGATCTGGAACCACCCCGCTCCGTCGAGGACGCTCGTGCCGCGGTTGAACTGCACGGTGGGCAACCCGACCTTCGCCGCGGCCTCGAGCAGGGCGACGCCGCAGGGGTCGTTCGGGGGGACGTCACGCAACCGCACGGGACCACTGCGGCCGTGCTGCTCGCCGGGGGCGTCGTTGTTTTCCACCCGCGCGACGAGCGGCAACACGTCCTTCGCGCCCCAGCCCGTCGCACCGGCCGCCGCCCAGTCGTCGAGCGTCTCGGCGGGTGGCCAGAACGCGATACACGAATTGTGCGACGAGCAGCCGCCGAGGACCTTGGCCCTGGCGTGCCGCATGAAGCTGTTGCCCCGCTCCTGCGGCTCGACCGGGTAGTCCCAGTCGTAGCCGGAGTCGAGCAGGTGCATCCACTGCGACAACTCGAGGATGTTGCGGTCACCGACGTCCGACGGCCCGGCCTCCACGAGGCACACGGTCACCGACGGGTCCTCGCTGAGCCGGGCGGCGAGCACGCATCCGGCGGTTCCTCCGCCGGCGATCACGTAGTCGAACACGGTGTCCGTCATGGCAGTTCACTCTCCGCCTCGTCCTTCGTCGTCGCCGCGTGCGAGGCGAGGCAGCCGATGTGGTTGCGGCCCTTCACCGCGTACCAGAGCAGACCGAGCCCGAGGATGATGCCGATGTAGACGAACGCACCCCACGTGTTGTACCAGGGGGTTCCGTACACTTCGGGGCGTGGCCACGCCAGGTTGAGCGCCATTCCCACGCCCCACAGCACGGCGAAGATGTTCACCGCCAGCCCCCACCGGCCCATCGTGAAGTAGCCGCTCTCGGCGAGTTCCTTCGGCGGCCACTGCCCCTGCAGCCGCTTCTTCAGCAGCGGACCGGTGACCATGAGGTACGCCAGGTAGATCATGATGATCGCGATCGACGTCAGCACCGTGAAGATCTGCGGCTGACCGATGTTGATGACGAGGATGAACGCTGCGAGCAGGCCGATCACGATGGCGGGGACCACCGGCGTCTGATGCTTGGGGTTGACGTGCGCCAGCCGCTCCCCGAAGGGCAGGGCGTTGTCGCGGGCCATCGCGAACGTGAGGCGGATGGCCGCGGCGTGCACGGCGAGCGAACACACCGTCACCGCGACGACGATGCAGACCAGGAAGATCTTGCCGAGCGGTCCCCACATCACCTGCTCGACGATGTACTGCAGGCCGCCCTCGCTGCTGCCGATCAGCGGATCGTCGAGGTCGGGGGCCGCCATGACGGCGAACACCAGGATCGCCCCGCCGATCACGAAGGACGCGAGGATCGCCCGCAGGATCGCCTTGGGTGCCGTCCGCCGCGGGTCGACGGTTTCCTCGCCGAGCGAACTCGCGGTGTCGAAGCCGTACATCACGTACCCGGACGCGAGGGACGCCACGAGGAAGACGGTCAGATACCCGCCGGCCTCCCCGGCGCCGTACCCGTGGGTGGAGAAGAACACCTCCGGGCCGCGGGTGATGTTGGCGGCGAGGATGACGGCGATGAGGACCGCGGCGATCAATTCGACGAACACACCGGTGCTGTTGATGAGGGCCATCAGCTTGACGCCGAATGCGTTGACCGCCGTGGTGAACGCGATCATGATCGTGCCGAGAATGACGGCGTTGGTCGCGAAGTCGTACTCACCGCTGCCGTCGCCGACGATCTGGAAACCGCTCCACAACCGCGGCAGGTTGAGTTGCAGCGCGAGCACGACAGCGGAAAGAGTGACGATCGACGCGGTGAGCATCAGCCAGCCCGACGACCAGCCCACGATCCTGCTGCCGAGCAGCTTCGCCCAGTTGTAGACCGAGCCGGCGACGGGATATTTGGCCGCGAGTTCCATGAAGCACAGCGCGACGGCCATCTGCCCGACGAACACCATCGGCCACGACCACAGATACGCCGGACCCGCCGTGCCGAAACCGAAGTAGAACAACTGGAACGTGCCGGTGAGAATCGAGATGTAACTGACTCCCGCCGCGAAACTGGCGAACTTGCCCAGACTGCGGTCCAATTCCTGTTTGTACCCGAGTTCGCCGAGTCCACTGTCCCCCGGCTCATCTCCGTCACCCACTGCTCCGTGCCGAGTAGCCATCGTTCTCTCGCCTCTCCGTGCGCCGGACTAGCCGTTGTCGAACCACCCCGCCGCCGTGGGCGAGGTGTTGTGCCAGATGTGTTTGGTCTCCTGATATTCCGCCAGACCGGCGGGGCCGAGTTCGCGCCCGTTCCCCGACATCTTGAATCCGCCCCACTCGGCGGCCGCGGTGTAGTAGCCGAAGTCGTTGAGCCACACCGTTCCGTGACGCAGGCCGCGCACCATGCGTTCACCCCGGGCGCTGTCGGCGGTCCGGACGCCCGCGGCGAGGCCGTACTCGGTGTCGTTGCCCAGTCGCAGCGCCTCCTCTTCCGTGGTGAAACGCTCGACGGTGAGGATCGGCCCGAACGTCTCCTCCTGCACAAGGCGCATGGTGCGGTCGCAGTGGTCGAAGATGGTGGGCAGGTAGAAACTCCCGTTCGCCAACGCGGGATCCGACGGCCGGGCTCCCCCGGTCACCAGCCGGGCGCCCTCGGCGCGTCCGAGTTCCACGTACTTTTCGACCTTCTCCCGGTGGGCCTCGGATACCAGCGGGCCCGTTCGGCTCGCCGGGTCGAGACCGTTGCCCATCCGGATCTTCTCCGCCCGGGCCGCGAGCGCGGCGACGAACCGGTCGGCGATGGATTCCTCGATGATCAGGCGGGTTCCCGCCGAGCACACCTGACCGGAGTGCAGAAACACACCCGTGAGCACCTGGTCGACGGAGTCGTTCCCGTCGGCGTCGGCGAAGACGATGTGCGGATTCTTGCCGCCGAGTTCCACCGCCACCTTGGTGACGTTCTTCGCCGCGGTCTCGAGGATGACGCGTCCGGTGGCCAGCCCACCCGTGAAGGACACGAAGTCGACGTCCGGTGTTCCCGTGAGCGCCGCGCCCAGGACGGCGCCGCTGCCCTGCACGAGGTTCACCACCCCGGCCGGAACACCGGCTTCGGCGATCAGCGCGGTGAACGCGATCGTGCTGAGCGGGGTCACCTCGCTCGGTTTGAGGACCATCGTGCACCCGGCCGCCAGTGCGGGCGCCACCTTCCACGAGATCTGCAGGAGCGGGTAGTTCCACGGTGCGATGAGCACGCACACACCGATCGGCTCGCGCACCACCCGGCTGATCACGTCGGGGCGGCCGACGTCCACCAGGCGGTCCGCCTCGACCGCGGCGAGTTGCGCGTAGTACCGGAACACCGACACCACGTCGTCGATGTCGATCCTGCTCTCCTCCAAAGTTTTTCCGGTGTCGAGCGTCTCGATGCGCGCCAGGGTCTCCTTGTCGCGTTCGAGCAGATCGGCGATCCTCGCGACGATGGCGGTGCGCTCGGCGACCGGTGTGTGCGGCCAGGTGCCCTCGTCGAACGCCGCGCGGGCCGCGGCGACGGCGCGGGCGGCGTCGTCCGGGGAGGCCTCGTCGACGGTGGCGACCACCGACCCGTCGGCCGGATTGATACAGTCCCGGGTCTCGCCGGAGCTGGAGCGGATCCACCGCCCGTCGACGAACAGGCCCGTGTTCAGAAGGTCATCGATCGACTGGTCCTGCATCACTCAACTCCGTGTCTCGCCGGAACGAACGCACCCCCTCCACGGTATGCCGTCGGAGTCGCGGTCGGCGGGGTTCGCGCACACCTGTCCGATTCGCGGGGGAATCGGCGACCGGAAAGCGTGTGTCCGGTAGCCGGACGCGCGTGCGCCTAGCGGCTGCGATAGCGTCGTCAGGCGAACTCTTCGCACATTCCCGGACAGGACACACCTAGAAACGGAGCACCCGTGGTCGCGATCGGCAACTCGGATCTGGACATCTTTCCCCTGGCCCTCGGTGGCAACACCTTCGGCTGGACCAGTGACGAACCGACGTCGTTCGACATCCTCGACGCGTTCGCCGCGGGTGGCGGCAACTTCGTCGACACGGCGGACTCGTACTCCGCGTTCGCCGAAGGCAACTCCGGTGGAGAGTCCGAGACCGTCCTCGGCAACTGGATGGCGTCCCGCCACAACCGGGACCACATCGTGATCGCCACCAAGGTCAGCCAGCACCCGGAGTTCACGGGACTGGCGCCCGACAATGTGCGGGCAGCGGCGGAGGCGTCCCTGAAGCGGCTGCAGACCGATTACATCGACGTGTACTACGCGCACTTCGACGACGCCGACACGCCCCTCGTGGACACGCTCGGCGCGTTCGACAAGCTGGTCCGCGACGGACTCGTCCGGCACGTCGCCATCTCCAACTACTCGCCCGAGCGCATCCGCGAGTGGTTGTCGCTGACGGCCGAGCACGGTTTCGCGGCGCCGATCGCGCTGCAGCCGCATTACAACCTGGTGCACCGCCACGACTACGAGCCCGAGGTGGCCGCGCTCGCGACCGAGAACGGCCTGGGCGTCTTCCCGTATTACTCGCTCGCGGCAGGTTTCCTCGCCGGCAAGTACCGCACCCAGGCCGACCTCGAAGGCCGGGCCCGCCAGCGGATGGCGACCCGCTACTTCTCCGAGTCCGGTCTCGCCGTCGTCGATGCCCTGGCCGAGATCGCCGACGCGCACTCCGCGGAAATCTCCACCATCGCACTCGCGTGGCTCCTGACCCGGCCCGGCATCACCGCGCCGATCGCGAGCGCGAGCCGCCTCGAACAGCTTCCCGCCCTGCTCGACGCCCCGACCGTGACGCTGAACGCGTCCGAGATCAGCCGGCTCACGACCCTCTCGGACGCGATCGGGGCCTGACCTCAGCCCAGCAGCTTGCTCCGGAGCCGGTCGACCGTCGCCGAACTCAGACCCAGCCCGTCGGTGAGGTAACGGTCGACCGTGCCGTACTGCTCGGCGAGCCGGCCGAGCCCGGCCTCCAGATAGCTGCGGTCCACGCCCAGCAGCGGCTGGTAGATCTTCGCCACCGCCTCGCCGCGGCTGGCGGCGATCTGGTCGTACGTGACCTTCATCGACGCGGCAGTGTATTCGTTGGTGAGCAGATAGTCGTCGAAGATGGTGTCCTGCGAAACGCCGGCGATGGACAGCAGCAGCGCGGACGCCCAGCCGGTGCGGTCCTTGCCCGCAGTGCAGTGGAAGATCTGCGGTCCGTCGGTGTCGGCCAGTGACGTCAGGAGTTGCGCGAACCCGGCCCGGGTCGCCGCGTCGTCGACGAAGCTGCGGTTCATCTGCTGCATGAACGCGACGGCGTCCGCGGGCGACTTCAACTGCGCGACAGCGGCACCCAGGTCACCCGACAGGATCGGGATAGCCTGATACCGCGGTCCGGCCGGAAGCCGGTCGGGTTTCGCCGCCACCTCTTCGACGGTCCGCACGTCGTACACCGCGGTCAACCCGAGCCCGGTGAGGACGGCGAGATCCTGATCGTTCGGAACCAGAGCGTTCGAACGGTAGAACAACCCCCGTGTGACGTGTCCCCCACGGGCGGTCGCATATCCCCGGCCCGATCCCCCCACGTCGCGGAAATTGTCGACCGACGCCAGCCGCGGAGTCTCGACGACCGGGCCCGCGCTCCCGAAATCTGACGAGCCGAAGTCCGGGAGGCTGATTCCGGGCAGCGAGAACGGGTCCGCCGAAGCGAGCGCCGGAGCGCCGAGACCCGAGAACAGCACGCTGCCGGTGATCAGCACCGCGGCGGTGGAAGTGACACGTCGAGACATGGGAACCCTTTCGATGGTCTGAGGAGATCCGCCCGTCCGGCATGTCCGGAACGTCAGCGGGTAATCCACATCACAGTGGTCCGGCGTTTCCTGTGGCTACGAGTTGTTCCGATCACCGGGAGAACCCGTTTCCCGCGGAGGCCGCCCACAGCAGACTCGGGCCGTCGGCAGCGGAGACGCCCGACGAACGTGACTTTTCGACGACGAGGATGTGAGCTGAGATGACCGAGACCGCACAGCAACTGGCGGGGAAGGTTGTGATCGTGACCGGGGCGGCGCGGGGGCTCGGCGCAGCCTTCGCCCAGCGCATCGTCGACGAGGGCGGCAGCGTCGTCGTCGGTGATGTTCTCGACGACGACGGCCGCGCGACAGTCGAGCAACTGGGTGACCGGGCGCGGTACTGCCACCTCGACGTCACCGACCCGCAGCAGTGGCAGGCCGCCGTCGACGTGGCGACGAACGACTTCGGACGCGTCGACGGCCTCGTCAACAATGCGGGCATCTCCACCGGCCAGTACATCGAGCACGAACCGCTCGAACACTTCCGGACTGTCCTCGACATCAACCTGACCGGCGTGTTCAACGGCCTGCAGGCCGTCATCGGTCCGATGCGCGCCGCCGGCGGCGGATCGATCGTCAACATCTCCTCGGCCGCCGGGCTGATGGGACTCGCCCTGACCGCCGGCTACGGCGCGTCCAAGTGGGGCGTGCGCGGGCTCACGAAGATCGCCGCCGTGGAACTGGGCACCGACCGGATCCGCGTCAACTCCGTCCACCCCGGCATGACGTACACCCCGATGACCGCGGGCCTCGGAATCCAGCAGGGCGAGGGCAATTACCCGAACACCCCCATGGCGAGAGTCGGGGTACCCGAGGAGATCGCGGGCGCCGTCGGATTCCTGCTCTCCGACGCGTCCACCTATGTCACCGGAGCCGAACTGGCCGTCGACGGCGGTTGGACCGCCGGGCCGACCGTCAAATACGTCATGGGCCAATGACATCGAATTCGAAAGCGACACGAGGAGCACAGACGATGAATCGATTCGACAACCGGCGCATTCTGGTGACCGGCGCCGCGTCGGGTATCGGCCAGGCCACCGCCCTCCGCCTGCTCGAGGAAGGCGGCACCGTTGTGGCTGCCGACGTCTCCGAGGACGGCCTCGCGCGGACGGCGGAACTCGCCGAAGCGGCAGGCACAGCGGGGCGCCTCAGCGTGGCCTCCATCGACATCGGCGACGAGGCGTCCGTCGTCGACGGCGTGAGCAGCAGCGTCGAGAACCTGGGCGGACTGGACGTGCTCGTGAATGCTGCGGGCATCCTCCGCGCCTCACACACCCACGAGACGCCCGTGGACCTGTGGAATCAGGTGATCGGGATCAACCTCACCGGTACGTTCCTCATGGTTCGCGAATGCCTGCCCGCGCTGCTGCGCAACGAACGCAGCGTGGTCGTGAACTTCAGTTCCACGTCGGCCGCGTTCGCGCACCCCTACATGGCCGCGTACGCCGCGAGCAAGGGCGGCATCCAGTCGTTCACCCACGCGCTGGCCCTCGAATACGGCAAGCAGGGCCTGCGCGCCGTCGGTGTCGCCCCCGGCAGCATCAAGACCGGAATCACGGATGCCACCTCCGGATACGTGCCGTCCGACGCCGATTGGGGCCTGTTCTCCAAGCTGTCACCCATCCTGCCCACCACCCTGGAATCGGGCGGCGCGGCCATGGGCGGACCCGAGCAGGTCGCCGGAGTCGTCGCCATGCTCGCCTCCGACGACGGCGCGTTCGTCACCGGAACCGAGATCCGCATCGACGGCGGCACCCACGCCTGAGCGGTGACCCCTTGCGCGGGCGACGGCGGCACGTAGGTTGGACGCATGAGCCTCCCCACTCCTGCCGCCGATCGCACCGCGCTCGTCACCGGAGCGTCGTCCGGGATCGGCACGGCCCTCAGCCGTGAACTCAGCCGCCGCGGTCACCAGGTGGTACTCGTCGCCCGCCGGGCCGAGAAGTTGGAGGAACTGGCCACCGAACTGCGGGCCGCAGGCGGCCGGGCGCACGTGCTGGATGCCGATCTGTCCGATCGCTCCGCCCGCGCGACCCTGCTCGACCGGGTCGGCGAACTCGGATTGACCCTCGACATTCTCGTGAACAACGCCGGCCTGTCCACGCTCGGCCCCGTGGCCGCGTCCGATCCGGACGCCGAGATGAACATGATCGAGGTCGACGTGACGGCCGTCGCCGACCTGTGCAGCCGCGCGCTCCCGGGCATGGTGCACCGGCGCCGGGGAGCGATCCTCAACGTCGCATCCACCGGGGCGTTCCAGCCACTGCCCGGCCAGGCGGGATACGGCGCCTGCAAGGCATTCGTCCTCTCCTACACCGAAAGCCTGACCGGCGAACTGAAAGGCACCGGGGTCACCGCGACCGCACTCTGCCCCGGACCCGTCGACACCGGATTCGGCGAGACGGCAGGTTTCGCGAAGGAGGACGCGGAGGCCGCACTGCCCAGCTTCATGTGGGAGAGCCCCGAATCCGTGGCCAAGACCGGCATCGACGGGCTCGACAAGGGACAGATGGTCGCCATCCCCGGTTTCGCGAACCGGGCGGCGTCCATCTTCGCGCGCCTGGCGCCGAACAAGTTCCTCGTTCCCGTCCTCGCCGGCCGTCATCCCGGTTTGCGGACGTAGGCGCCGCCCGCCGGTTTACTGTGGGCTGGTGGAGATGACTACCGCTACGCGCCGATTCGCCCAGATCACCGCAACCGTGGCTGCCGCAGCCGCCGCCGTTCTCGGGAGCGCCGGTGTGGCCGCCGCCGACGAATGGCCGCCGATACCCACCGAGCCCAGTCCGCTCGCACCGTTCGACAACCAGAACTTCCTCACCCCGACCGATCTCGACTACTGGAATCCGTTCGTCAGCGCGAATCGGCTCACGTCGCCGTTCGGGACCGCCAACCGCATCGTCTGCACCGGATTCCACGGCGTACTGCTCGATTGCTGGCAAGCCGACCAGAACGGGCAACCCCACAAACTCGTCAAACTGTCCCTGGACTTCCCCGGGTCGCTCGGCGCCTCGCTCCCCGGCGGAGGTCCCGGGCACTTCGTCTACCCGGGTTTCATTCCGGGCAGCTGAGACCGACTACAACGGGTCGCCCTCGACCCGTCCCGCCGGAAGCGTCCGGCCACAGATCGTGAGAGCGAGATCCTCTCCCGCTCCGCGCAATTCGGCACCCGAACCGTACGACCAGCCGAGGTCCGTGGCCCGCAACCAACGGCCCTCGATGTCGACACCGAAATTCGAGTGCCCACCGCCCGCCGTGAGGTCGTTGAGGACGATGCGGATCGTCGCCTCGGGCACGCGTCGCGGCACCCCCAGCGGCACCGTGACGTCGAGTCCGTGGATCACCACATGGTTGAGCGCGCCATGGTACCCGCCGCCCGGCGGAGTCCACCCGCGCATGGTGTCCGAACGCAGGTCGGCAACAAGATCCGACGTGGCCAATTCGGCATCGCTACGGGCGATCTCGTTGGACAGCCGGGTGAAATCGAAGTCGCACTCGCGCAGACGCGTCATGAACCGCTCCTCGGAGTAGCGCGCTGCCATGGTGACATGTGCGACCACTTCACGAATCCGCCAGCCCTCGCACAACGACGGCGTGTCCCATTCCGCATCCGAGATCCCGTCGAGGACGTCGGCCAGGGCCGAGAACTCGGTCGCGACCGCGCGCTGCAGGACGGCATCATCGGTCATCGCAGTCAGCTCCCATCAGATGTGTTCTCCACGATCACCGTAGACCGAAACGGCCGAGTATTGCGTCAGTCGAAGATGATTGGTAGATTCGAACAAAGTTTCGAACAACCTCGGGGGAGGGCTGGTCGTGGGGGGAATGGTGGCACCGGATCTGGAGGAGTTGCGGGCGTTCACGGCGCGGTTGCGGTGTGTCGAGGCGTGTGGTGATGCGGGGTTGGGGATCGAGTGGCTCGATGCGGTGGAGTCGTTGAAGTCGGTGGGGTGTGCGGTGCAGGCGGTGGTCACCGACGATGTCGCCACGTGCATGCGGGAGGACCGCAAAGCTCGGGGGTTGCCGCGGGCGGAGTGGGACCGGGGTATCGCGTCGCAGATCGCGTTGGCGCGCAGGGAGTCCCCGAATCGTGGCGGCCGGCATCTGGGGTTCGCTCAGGCGGTGGTGCACGAGATGCCGCACACCTTGGCGTTGCTCCGGTCGGGCCGGTTGAACGAATGGCGGGCGACCCTGCTGGTGCGGGAGACGGCGTGTCTGTCGGCTCACGATCGTGCGGTGGTGGATCGCCGGTTGTGTTCGGACCCGGCTGTTCTCGACGGGGTCGGGGACCGCGGGTTGGTCGCGAAGGCGAAGGCCCTGGCCGTGGAACTGGATGCCGCCGCGGTGGTGGCCCGGTACCGCAAGGCGGTCTCGGAGCGGCGGGTGACGACGCGGCCGGCGCCGGATTCGATGGCGTATCTGAGTGTCCTGCTGCCGATGGAACAGGCGGTCTGTTTGCAGGCGACCCTGGGTAGGGACGCGGACAGTCTCATCGCCACCGGGGGCAGTGGTGGCCGGACCCGGAGTCAGCTGATGGCGGACTTGTTGTTCGACCGCGGCACCGGGGCCTCGGTCGCCGATGGTGTGCCGGTGGCCGTGAATCTGGTGCTGTCGGACGAGACGCTGCTGGCGGGCGGGCACGAAGCCGCCCATATGCAGGGTTTCGGGACGGTGCCGGCGGGGATTGCGTGGCAGCTGGTGGCGGACGCCATCGATGGAGATACCGAGACGTCGTTGCGGCGGGTGTACGCCTGCCCGCAGACAGGGGCGCTGACGGCGATGGAAGCCCAATCGCGCACGTTCCCGAAGAGCCTGCGAAAGCTGATCGATCTGCGGGATCAGACGTGCCGGACTCCGTGGTGTGACGCCCCGATCCGCCATCACGACCACATCCGCTCACACGGCAAGTCAGGTGCAACCAGTGCGGACAACGGTTCCGGCCTCTGCGAGGCCTGCAACTACGCGAAGGAAAGCGACGGCTGGACCGCCCGCCCCGTACACAAACCCGACCGCACCCACCTCATCGACCTCGGCACCCCGACCGGACACCACTACCGCTCGGCAGCGCCGCCGCTCCCGACCCCGGCGCACCTGCGCGCGTCATGATGTGGCGATCTCCCTCTCGGTCGCCGGGGTGATCCGTAACAGCACCCGCGGCTTCTGCCGACGCGCGAGGACCCGTTCGACGAACATCACGATCCGGTATTCCAGGCCGTACACGTCCCGGATCGTGTCGGCCATCCGTCGGCTGGCGGACTCGTCGGTGACGATCTCGGCCACTGCGACAACCGGGGCAATCGCGGCGTCCACTTTTCCACGCCGAGAACACGGTCGAAGTTCGACGCTCGGGTTGTTGCGTAGCCGCTTTACCTTTCCGCTTTCCTCCGGAGTGGTGACGACGAGAGCGGCGCCATCGCGCGCGATCCAGACCGGCGTCGACACGGGTTCCCCGGACCTGCGGAAGGTGGTGAGGGAAACGAATGATTCGTCTCCCAGTGCTGTGAATGTCACTTGCTCCCACCCGACCAGGAAGTGAGTTCGGCGATGTCTCCGTGGAGGGCCGACTGGTACGTGAGCATCAGTTCCTCCACGCCGCCGAACTGGTCTCCGACGTTGTGGGTGTTCTCCGCCGACAATTCGCGGTCGCCGGAGCGTGCGATGAGTTCATCGATGCGGCTGTCGAGGCTCATCGCCCGATTGACCGCCAGCACGGACCGCAGTTGCACCTCAGCCCGGGACAGCAGGTCGCCGATCCTGGCAAGTGCGGCGACGCGGTCGACCAATTGATCCCATACCGGCTTCAGCGCGTTGCGCCTGGCCTCGATCTGTTGACGCGCACCGTCGGAATGGGTGGCGCGCAGCGCGTCGTCGAGTTCGATTCGGATTCCACGCAGCGCGACGGTGTCGACGGCGATCTGGGTCAGTTCCTCGGCGAGGTCGAGTTGATACCGCTGGACGGCGAAGTGCTCCGAATGCCAGACCGGGGAGCCGTCGATCCTGTCGAAGAGCATCCCCGCCAGGTAGAGCAGGGTGTCGTACGAGTCGGCGAATCTGTCGTTCTCGAAATCGACGCCCTTACCGATGGCGTCGGCGACGCGTCGCCCGACCGCGGCTATCGGGGTGTTCTCCGCTGCCTGACCGATCCGTTCCGCCGCGGTGCCGCGGGCGTAGTTGCCCGCGCGTTCGAGTGCGGTTCCGGCGATCGGCGCCGGTGTGCGTTGCAGCGCCCGGAACAGCGCCTCACGCTGTTCGAGATCCAGGTGAACACCGTCGCGCCGGTCCCGGCGCATCGCCCGGACACCGTTCCCGTAATGGGCGGGCGACATCACCACCGCGGACCGATACGACTGCAGTTTGCGGCCGAGCTCGGTGGCACGGTACTTGAACAGCAGTTGCGCAGGTCCGGGACGCAGGCTGTCGGTGCGCCGGGCCACCTGGTGGTGCTCGTCCGTGAGCAGACGCAGCGCTCCGAAGCCCCCGATCGACGGAATCGTGCGGCCCGCGCGTCGCCGGTTGGTGAGCACCTGCCGGGTGGTCGGATCGAGATATCCGGCAGCGATCAGCACGGCGGCAGCGTCCGACAGCGGGGCATGCGTGCCCGTGATCGCGGATAGTTCACACCATTGGCGGACCTGCACCGAGATGCGGGCGCGCCGCTCCTCGTACTGGGTGCTTTCCGACATCGGACCTCCTGGCAGTTCGCTGATCACCACTGTCCCAGAATTTCGCCCGACGCGCCGCGACGCCGAAGGCCGTGTGCGGTTCTACGCTCTCCCCATGACCTACACGGTGCGTGCGGTACTTCTGTTCGCGGTGGTGGCAGTGGTGGTGGCCGGTTGCGCCCGCTCCGTCGACGGTTCCCCCGAGACCGGCGCCGTCGCGGGGCCGGCGACCACATCCGCAACCACATCGGCTGTGACGACCGCCCCGAAGACCACCACCGCGACCCCGAGCTCCACCACCACGGCCCCGAGGTCAACGACAACCACCACCACACCCGCCCCGGCCGACCCGCAGGCGTTTGCCGGCAGCGCGGCGGGGAGTTATTACTTCACGACGCCGAGCACCAAGTTCCACTGCGCGATCCTGACGGGCGGCGACCTCCCGACCGCCGGATGCCACGGGCCGATGCCGGCGTCGGCGCCGAAGGTCCCGGGTGCGGGTGCGTCCGGGACCCCGGTCACACCCAACGCGATCGAGGTCACCGGCGGCCGCCCCGGTCAGTTCGCCAGTGCCGGCGACCCGCGGTTCTACCCCCTCGACGGGTCGGCCGCCCCCGCACTGTCGTACGGACGTGCGTTGCAGGTGAACGACCTGACGTGTCTCGTCGACGAGTCCGCCGGGGTGACGTGCCGCAGCGAGGCCGGTCACGGATTCACGCTCTCGGACAGCGCGTTCCGGGTGTGGTGAGCCGGCTCAGCCCAGTTCGTCCGAACGTCGTTCCATCAGTGTGCGCAGCAGTGTGTTCTCCTTCGCGGTGAAGCCGATCGACTCGATGTCCCCGATTCCACGCCCGATGCCCTTGCGGACGCCGTCGAGCATTCTGGTGACGGCGCGTTCGGGAACACCGAGCCGGCCCCCGCATTCGACGAAGTGCCTGCGGTTGAGTTTGTTCGCCTTGCCGTAGAAGTCGAGGGCCATCGGGTCGCGCCACCCGAGGTACGGCTGGGTGCAGAGCAGGTCGTAGGCGGGTGTCACGCTCCACAACCCCGATTCGGCGAGCTGTACCGAGAAGTTCTTGCCGTGCAGGTCGCCGTTGCCGATCGCGTACGAATAGGCCACCAGCCGAAGCAGTTCCAGGGTGGCGACCCGCGCCGAACCACCGCCGCGCTCGCATACCCCGGCGAGTGCGGTGATCACGTTCTCGGTCTTCAGCCGGTACTTGGCAGCAGGGAACATCCCCATCACCTGGCACGCGTCCTCCTGGGGGGTGCGGATGATCCGGCCGGACGCATCGACGCGCCGGTCGAAACGCGCGACGAGCAGGCCGGCATTGCCCTTGCCGTCGTGCACCAGCTGGTGGTCGGCGACGGGCAACCCGCACTGCGCGGCGAGTCCCATGAAGAAGTGCTCGTTCTCGACCAACTGCGGGTACCCCTGCGGGGGTGAGAGTTTGAGAATGGCCGGGCCCTTCTCGGTCGCGATCGGGGTCGAGTACATCTGGGCCG
Organism: Rhodococcus sp. NPDC057014; assembly: GCF_042673295.1. Taxonomy (NCBI): domain Bacteria; kingdom Bacillati; phylum Actinomycetota; class Actinomycetes; order Mycobacteriales; family Nocardiaceae; genus Rhodococcus; species Rhodococcus sp. NPDC057014. The sequence goes on along the minus strand of NZ_JBHUSF010000045.1, from coordinate 21,607 downwards.
ACACCTTCGCCTGCACCCCGGGCAGAGAGGTGGGGTCCAGTTTCACGGCCTCGTGCCCCGACATGTGCTCGAACAACGCCCGCAGGTCTTGGCGCTCGATCGCGTCGGGGTCGAAGACGGGTGCGGTCTCGGGCGGCGGCACTCCTGCGGGCAGGACGCGCACGTCGCCGATCGTGTCGGCTCCGACCGCCATCAGGATCGTGAGGTGATCGTCCTCGGACGTCTTGGTGGCCGCGACCGCACCCCGCAGCCGGATCCCCTCGGGGAGGAGCCCCGCGAAGAACGGCGGGACGCTGCCGCCGCTGGCGCGCACGTCGGTCGACGAGGTGGGGATCGTCCACGCGACCTGTGGGGCACCGGGATCCTGCAGGTACGGGGGGTCGTAGTGGAAGACGACGTCACCGCCCTCCCGCACGAGAGTGCCCGCGAGGCGGTCACCCTTGTAGACGTCGGCCCGGTCGACGCCGCTGAGGTTCTCGACCATCAGACCGTCACCTCCGCACCTGCGCGGGTGACGAGCGCCAGACGGCATCCCATGGCGTCTGCGACGGCGTCGACGAGATCCAGCTGGACTGTCCCGCGACCGGATTCGATCGACTGCACACTCGACCTGGACACCCCGGCCAGGTCGGCGAGCTCTGCCTGGGTCAGCCCGAGTTGGTGTCGCCGTGCCACGAAGCCGTCGGAGATCCCGCCGGTCTCGGTTCGCTCGCGGCGGCGTGGGGTCGCCATGGCAGCCTCCCTGATCGCTCAGTGCTTGTCGACGGATGCTTAACGTCAGTGTGCGCCGATTCTGCGCCGAAGTCCATGCCTATGACTGCGGACGCAGGCTTAAGGATGGAAGTCGAGGAAGAAAACGCTGCACTCCCCCTTACGCCTGCGATCGCAAGCACAGCCCTTGTCTCGGCACCCACCCCCTACCCTGGTTAGATGCGCATAGGAGCACACGTCCGCCAGGACGAAGATCCGATCGGATACGGCGAACGGCTCGGCGCCGACGTCATTCAGATGTTCCTCACGGACCCGCAGAAGTGGGAGAAACCCCCGACGCATCCGCGGACCGACGAGATCCGCGACAGCCCCATCGACGTGGTCGTGCACTCGTCGTACGTGATCAACGTGGCCAGCCTCAACAACCGGCTCCGGATGCCCTCGCGCAACGCCGTCGCGCAGCAGGCCCAGGCCGCCGCCGACATCGGCGCGTTCGGGCTGGTGGTCCACGGCGGGCACGTCCGCGACGGCGAGGACGTGAGCGCGGGGGTCGTCAACTGGCGCAAACTCTTCGAACGCCAGGCCGACAAGGGCGGATTCCCGGTTCCCATCCTCATCGAGAACACGGCAGGCGGCGACTTCGCGATGGCCCGGCACTTCGACGCAATCGACCGGCTGTGGCAGGAGGTCGGCGATTTCGGCGCCGGCTTCTGCCTCGACACCTGCCACGCGTGGGCGGGCGGCGAGGACCTGGTGGGGGTCGTCGAACGCATCAAGGCCATCACCGGCCGCATCGACCTGGTGCACCTCAACAACTCGCGTGACGAGTTCGACTCGGCACGCGACCGGCACGCCAACCTCGCCGACGGAACCATCGACCCCGAACTGCTCGCCGAGGTCGTGCGGACCGCCGGCGCGCCCGTCGTCCTCGAGACGCCCGAGGATGGGCTGGCCGACGACCTCGCGTATCTGCGGGAGACCGTCGGTTAGTCGCCCAGCCGGCCGGTCAGCCTGCGGTACCGCTCCTCGCTGACCGGATTCAGGCCCTCCACGGTGACGTCGGTGCCGCGGCTCGCGTACTTCGTGGTGATGCCGTCGAGCGCGGCCACGGTGGAGGCGTCCCAGATGGTGGCGCCCGACAGATCGATGACCACGCGGCCGGGGTCGTCCGCATAGTCGAACGAGAACACGAGGTCGTTGGACGAGGCGAAGAACAGCTGGCCGCTCACCTGGTACGTCTTCACGTCGCCGTCGAGTTCGCCGCGCACGTCCACCATGTGCGCCACGCGGCGCGCGAACAGCACCATCGCGACGAGCACACCGACACCCACACCGATCGCGAGATTGTCCGTGGCCAGGGTGCCCGCGACGGTGCTGAGCATCACCAGCGTCTCGCTGAGCGGCATCCGCCGGAGTGTGCGGACGCTGTGCCAGTCGAAGGTCGTGGCGGCCACCAGCACCATCACGGCGACGAGCGCCGCCATCGGAATGGTTCCCACCACGTCGCCGAGACCGACCACGAGAATCAGCAGAAACGCACCCGACAGGAACGTCGACAACCGGGTTCGGGCACCGCCGGTCTTGACGTTGATGATGGTCTGTCCGATCAGGGCGCACCCGCCCATGCCGCCGAAGAGCCCGGTCACGATGTTCGCGACGCCCTGCCCCCACGACTCACGTGTCTTGTCCGAATGCGTGTCGGTGACCGAGTCCACGAGTTTGGCGCTCATCAATGATTCGAGGAGTCCGACGACGGCCATCGCCAGCGCGAACGGCGCGATGATGCGCAGGGTGTCGACCGTGAGCGGAACGTCCGGCAGCCCGATCAGCGTCGGCAGGCCGTCGGGCAGTTCGCCCTGATCCCCGACCGTGGGCACCGCGACACCGGCGAGGACGGTGAACGCGGTGAGTCCGACGATCACGAGCAGCGGCGCGGGCACGGCCGTGGTCAGCCGGGGAATCCACACGAGCAGCGCCAGGCCGGCGGCGAGGAGCGCGTACACCGCCCACGGCACGTTTGTCAGATACGGGAACTGGTGCACGAAGATGAGGATTCCCAGCGCATTGCAGAAGCCGACCATCACACTGCGGGGCAGGAACCGCATGAGCCGCGCCACGCCGAAAACGGCGAGGACGATCTGCATCGCACCGCCGAGGAAGACCGCCGCGACGAGGTACTGCAACCCGTGCGACGCCATCAGCGGGGCCAGCACCAGCGACACCGAACCGGTGGCCGCGGAGATCATCGCGGGACGGCCGCCGGTGAACGCGATGGTCATCGCCATGATCGCGGCGGTGAACAAGCCCACCCGCGGATCGACACCCACGATGATGGAGAACGACAACGCCTCCGGGATGAGGGCCATCGCCACGACGAGCGCGGACAACGACTCGATACGAAACACTGTCGGATGCAGCCACACCGGCCGTCGAAGAGCGAGAGAGGGCACGGAGAGACAATCCTTCTTTTCGAGGGGAACCAGAAGATCCTATCCGGGCCGCGTTCGACCAGTACGGTTAGCTGATCCGCCGACAGAGGAGGAACACCGTGCGACGCACACTTCCGGCCGCCCTGATCGCCGTCCTGACCGCACTGTCGCTGGCCGGGTGCGGAAGTTCCGATTCGGGGCCGGTGATCGACCAGGTACGCGAATCGGGCGTCCTGAAGGTCGGCACCGAGGGCACGTACACACCGTTCAGCTACCAGGGTCCCGACGGTCAGCTCACCGGGTACGACGTCGACGTCATCCGCGCGGTCGGCGACAAACTCGGCGTGTCCGTCGAGTTCACCCAGACCCCGTGGGACTCCATCTTCGCGGGACTCGAGGCGAAACGCTACGACCTCGTCGCCAACCAGGTGACCGTCAACGACGAGCGCACCCAGAAGTACGACCTGTCGACGCCGTACACCTACTCCGAGGGTGTGATCGTCACCCGCGCCGACGACAACTCGATCACCTCGCTCGCCGACCTGAACGGCAAGACGACGGCGCAGTCCGCGACGAGCAACTGGGCGCAGGTGGCCAGGGACGCGGGCGCGAACGTCGAATCCGTCGAGGGCTTCGTACAGGCCATCACGCTGCTGAAGGACGGCCGGGTCGACGCCACCGTCAACGACAATCTGGCCGTCGCCGAATACCAGAAACAGACCGGTGACACCGGGGTGAAGGTCGCCGCCGAGACCGGCGACACGAGCGAGCAGGCGTTCGCGGCCCGCAAGGACAGCGGCCTGATACCCGACATCGACAAGGCCCTGGACGAACTGCGCGCCGACGGAACTCTCGCACAGATCTCACAGAAGTACTTCGGCACCGACGTGTCGGCACCGACCAACTGAGAGCCCGCCCGTGGACGACGCAACGGTCCAGCTGATCCTGGACAACCTGTGGCCGATGCTGAAGGCCACGATCACCATGACGATTCCGCTGACGATCATCAGCTTCACCATCGGTCTGATGATCGCGTTGCTGGTGGCGCTCGCCAGGATCTCGTCGATCAGACCGCTGTCGATGCTGGCCCGCTTCTACGTCTCCATCATCCGCGGCACCCCGCTGCTGGTGCAGTTGTTCATCGTGTTCTACGCGCTGCCACAGTTCGGTGTGACGCTCGAACCGTTCCCGGCCGCGGTGATCGCGTTCAGCCTCAACGTCGGCGGCTACGCGGCCGAGGTGATCCGGGCGGCGATCCTGTCGATCCCCAAGGGACAGTGGGAAGCCGCGCAGACCATCGGCATGGGCTACACCACCACGCTGCAGCGGATCGTGCTGCCGCAGGCCACGCGGGTGGCCGTCCCGCCGCTGTCCAACACGCTGATCTCACTGGTGAAGGACACGTCGCTGGCGTCGACGATCCTGGTGACCGAACTGCTGCGCGTCGCCCAGCTCGCGGCCGCACCGACGTTCGACTTCTTCGCCCTCTACGGCATCGCCGCGCTGTACTACTGGGCGATCTGCATCTTCCTGTCGGCCGTCCAGATCCGGCTCGAAGCCCGACTCGACAGGTATGTGGCCCGATGACCGACACCCCTCCCCTGCTTCAGGTATCCGGCGTCGAGAAGTCGTTCGGCGACCATCACGTTCTGCGCGACATCAGCTTCGACGTCGGGGCGGGCACGGTGACCGTCATCATCGGACCGTCGGGCTCCGGCAAGACGACGGTGTTGCGGACCCTCAATGCCCTGGACGTGGCGGACCGCGGGGTGATCTCCATCGGCGACGAGTCGGTGGACTTCGGCGCCGAGGTGGGCCGGTCGGCGCTGGCCAGGTTCCGCGCGCAGAGCGGCATGGTGTTCCAGGCCCACAACCTGTTTCCGCACAAGACGGCGATCCAGAACGTCACCGAGGGCCCGATCGTGGTGCAGAAGCGGCCCAAGGCCGAGGCGCGTGCGGACGCGCTGCGGTTGCTGACGCAGGTCGGTCTCGCGGAGAAGGCGGACCAGTACCCGTACGAGTTGTCGGGCGGCCAGCAGCAGCGGGTCGGTATCGCCCGGGCGCTCGCCCTGAAGCCGAAACTGATGCTGTTCGACGAGCCCACGTCCGCGCTCGACCCCGAACTGGTCGGCGAGGTGTTGCGGGTGATCCGGGATCTCGCGACCGAGGGCTGGACGATGGTGATCGTGACTCACGAGATCCGGTTCGCGCAGCAGGTGGCCGACCAGGTGCTGTTCGTCGACAACGGTGTCGTACTCGAACGCGGCACCCCGAAAGACGTACTCGTCAATCCGACCAGCCCGCGACTACGGCAGTTCCTGCACCGGATCCTCGACCCGCTGTGAACGGTCAGCGCAGCGCCTTCTCCATGAGCACGACGCTCGGCCACTCCACGTCGAAGTCCCGGCGACCCACCAGGAAGAACCCCTGCTCCTCGTAGTAGTCGCGGAGCCGGGAGTTGGTTTCGACGCAGTCGATTCGCACGACGGACGCGTCCTCGGAGCGGGCGTGCTCGTCGACCCACCGCAGCAACTGGGCACCCAGTCCGGCGCTGGCGTGCCTACGGTCGGTCATGACCCGGGCCACGTATGCGGCCGGAATGTCGTCCTCGAGCCACACGTCCGGATCGGATCGCAGCACCCGGAGCGCACCCACCACGATCCCCGCGAACAGCGCGACACGCCATTCCCCGAACTCGATCTGCTCACGCACGTCGGCGAGCGAGACCTCACCGCGGGCGGGCGGATCGATTTCCCTGGCCAGGAGCCAATCCTCTGCGTCCCAGTGCATCTGAACGATGTCTTCAGCCTGCTCGAGTTCTGCCCGCTCCACGGTGACCGCCATGCACACACAGTAACCATCCCGCTGCGAAAACAAACCACCGCTGTAGCCGTGTCTATCTGGGACGATGTGACTGGAGTTACAGTTACATCCTGGGACAGTTACCTCAGGGCGGTGGTAGCGATGAACCTGTTTCGTGCGGTGGTCCTGATGACACTGTCCACCTGTGCGGCCGCGTATGTGTGCACCCACCCTCCGCGTGCGGCCGCCCAGCCCCTCGGGCCCGAATCCATTCTCCCGTCCCCCATCCTGGACGACGACTTCTTCGTCTGGCCGCCGAACGTCGCGGAGTTCGCGGCCGGCGACATCATCCGCTCACGGGAAGTGACGCTCCGGGCGGTACCGAACCCCCTCGTCCCGCACCGTGCACACCAGATCATGGTGCGTTCCAACGATTCCAAGGACCGCCCCGTCCCGGTGACCGCGACGGTGCTGGTGCCGACGGCGGAGTGGACCGCGCCGGGTCCGCGACCGGTTGTCGACTACAACATGCCCATCGACTCGCTGGGCGCCCGGTGCACCCCGTCCTACAAGATGGTGCACGACTGGCAGACCCTCGACCTGGACATCCCACCGGTGCTCTCGCTCTTCCTCGCGAAGAACTACGCGGTGCTCGTGCCGGACCACCAGGGACCGCGGATGGCGTACAGCGCGGGGCGGATGGCGGGTCATGCCGTGCTCGACAGCATCCGCGGCATGAGGCAGGTTCCCGGCCTCGGGCTGTCGGACAGCCCGGTTCTCGCGACCGGATACAGCGGTGGTGCGATCGCCACCGGCTGGGCGGCGCAACTGCAGCCGACGTACGCGCCGGACGTGCAACTCGCCGGCGCCGCCGCGGGCGGAACACCCGCCGATTTCGGGTTGCTCCGCAGGACGATGAACGGCCAGCTCGGTTCGGGTGTGTACCTGTCCGCCGTCCTCGGGCTCGCCCGCGAATACCCGGAGATGCTGATGCTGGCGAATCCGCTCGGTGTGGCGCTGGCGACGTCGCCGTTGAAGGACCAGTGCATCCTGGCGCTCGCGCCGGCCGGGGTCGCCTCGCTGCCCGCCGAACTGTTCGCCGCGGTTCCCGACCCGTTCGGCAATCCCACGGCCCGAACGGTGGTCGCCGAGAACAGGATGGGCGCGCTCACCCCGACCGCGCCGATGCTGCTGTATCACGGGTCGTCGCGAGTGTTCCTCGGCGACGAGTGGATTCCGGAGGACGGGGCGATCACACTGCAGCAGGAGTGGTGCCGCGGCGGTGCCGACGTCACGTACGCGCCGCAGTTCGGCGAGCACCTCACCGCCGCCGTGTTCGCGCTGCCCGAGGTGGTGCGCTGGATCGACGACCGGCTGGCGGGAGTGCCCGCGCCCGCGGGGTGCCGCTGACGGCTATCGGTGCACGTGCGGCAGCAGCAGATCGGCCTGACCGACCGCGGCGACGCGCGCCTCGTCGAGCCACGTCGCGGTCTGCTCCCGCGCCCGCGTGATCAGTTCGTCGGCGTCGCCGAAGTCGGCGGGACTCGTGTCCAGCGGGCACAGCGGCGGCACCACCCGGATGTCCGCGACGCTCTCGTACCGTTCGATGTCGAGCGCGAGCCGCTGATTGATCGCGAGCGTCACCCCGAGCAGCCCCATACCCAGCGCGCTTCCGGGGACCTTCGACAGGGTGCAGGCGTACCCGGTGGGGAGCACCCACACGGTCGTCGCCCCCAGTTCGATCGCATGGGAGATGGGGGTGTTGTTGACGACCCCGCCGTCCATCAGCGCCCGGCCGTCGATCACCACGGGCGGGAGGAGGCCGGGCAACGACGCGCTGGCGGTGACGGCATCGACGGCAGGCCCCGTCGACAGCCGGACGTCCTTGCCGGTGAGCACGTCGACGGCGATGACGTGCAACGGGATCGGCGCATCCTCCATCCGTTCGAATCGCAGATGCTGCTGCAGCAACTTTCTGATGGCGCGGTTGGAGACCAGGTGGTTGCGGAGTCCGACGAACCCGGTGAATCCGGTGAGCAATCCGGCGGGAAACACCGCGCTGCGGGTGAGACCGCGCCACAGGTCGGCCAGTTCGCGCAGGTCCGCGTCGGAGGAACCGCCGGCGAGCCAGGCGCCGTTGAGCGCGCCGACGGACGTGCCGACGATGAGGTCCGGCCGAATTCCCCTGCCGATCAGGGTCTGCAGCATTCCGACCTCGATTGCCCCGAGGCTCGCCCCACCCGACAGAACGAAAGCTGTTGTCATGCCGCCACCGTAGCCGGTCAGCCCCGGCGGTACAGGCTCGCGATGTCGGCCGCGAAACGCTCGGTCACCACGGGCCGCTTGATCTTCAGGGTGGCGGTCAGCTCCCCGTCGGCCTCCGTGAGGTCGCGGTCCAGCACGACGAACCGTTTGATCGACTCCGTGTGCGAGACGGTGGTGTTCGCGTCGTCCACGGCGTCCTGCAGGTCTCCGCGCAGTTCCTCGTCGTCACGCAGGTCCGCTACCGTGGCTTCGGACGGCCTACCGTGCGCGGCCTTCCACTTGCCGAATTCCTGCGGATCCACGGTCAGCAGGGCCCCGATGAACGGGCGGCCGTCGCCCACCACCACCGCCTGCGAAACGAGGGGATGCGAGCGCAGCCGGTCCTCGAGCGGACCCGGTGACACGTTCTTGCCGCCTGCGGTGATCAGCAGATCCTTCTTGCGACCGGTGATGGTGAGATATCCGCTCTCGTCCAGGTCGCCGAGGTCGCCGGTGCGAAACCAGCCGTCGTCCAGCACTTCCCGCGTGGCGTGTTCGTTGCGCCAGTAGCCGCCGAACACGACACCGCCGCGCAGTTCTATCTCGCCGTCCTCGGCGACGCGCACACTGTTGCCGCCCAGCGGCCGGCCGACCGTCCCGATCCGCTGGGCGCCGGGAACGTTCACGCAGTGCGCGGCCGTCGATTCGGTGAGTCCGTAGCCCTCGTAGACCGGAACCCCGATGCCGCGGAAGAAGTGGCCGAGCCTGGGCATGAGTGCTCCACCACCCGAGATCGCCCACCAGCAGTCGCCGCCCAGGGCAGCACGGAGTTTCGCGTAGACGAGTTTGTCGGCGACCGCGTGCTCCAGCCGGAGCCGCAGCGGCGCACCGCCGGTGTCCTGGGCCTCGCTGTACGCCACCGCCGTGGCCTCGGCGAAGTCGAAGATCCGCTTCTGCAGGCCGCCACCCGACGCCGCCTTGCGCGCCGCACCGTCGCGCACCTTCTCGAACACCCGGGGAACACCGAGGATGGTGTTGGGCCGGAAACGCTCGAATTCACCCGTGACCGTGCCGAAGTCGGACCAGTGCGCCTGCGTCGCCCCGCCTTCGAACATCGCCAGCGACACCGCGCGCGCCAGCACGTGCGCCAGCGGCAGGAACGTCAGCACCCGGTTGCCGGGCCGGGCGACGTCGCCGATCGGCGCCGCGAGCAACGACCGCACCTCCGACAGAAAGTTCCGGTGGGTGAGGATGCAGCCCTTCGGACGGCCCGTGGTGCCGGACGTGTACGCGAGCGAGGCGAGATCGTTGGCGGTCAACGCCACCACCCGCTTGAACACCTCGGAATCGTCGATCGGCAACCCGTCCGTGATGAGCGTGCCCACCGCGTCCTCGTCGATGGTGAGGATCCGCTTCAGCGTGTACGGGATACCGTCACCTTCGAAACTCGACGCGTGGGCCGGGGTCTCCACGAGCGCTGCCACCGCCCCCGAATCCTCGATGATCCACCGGATCTGGTCGTGCGAGGAGGAGTCGTAGATCGGAACGGACGCCGCGCCCGCCGCCCAGATCGCGTAGTCGAGCAGCGACCATTCGAAGCGTGTCGACGACAGCAGCGCCACCCGGTCGCCGGGCCGGACTCCGTTGGCGATCAGACCCTTCGCGACCCCGATGACGAGTGCGCCGAAGTCCTTGGCCGTCACGTCGACCCACCCGCCGGACTCCGGACGCGTGTACATCACCCGATCCGGGTAGCTCTCGGCGTGCGCGAACACCCGGAGCACGGCGTTTTCGTGGTCCGACACGGTGAACGTCGGGGCGGTGGTGTACTCACGCACGGGCGTCGTCTCCGATGCTGTCGTCTGTGTCGCCGCCCTGGCGGAACTTGCGGAGGTGCCGGGCGAACGCGGCGATCTCGCCGTCCGACCAGGAGGCCACCCGGTCGCGGACTTCCTCCACCCGGCGGGCGTCCGCGCCGGCCAGCACCGCGACTCCGCCATCGGTGAGGCTCAACGGGTGACCACTGCGCAGCGGTCCCGGTTCGGCGTGCACCCAGCCCTCGTCGATGCAGCCCCGGAGTTGACGCGACACGGTGGAGCGGTGCACGCCGAACGCGTCCGAGATCTGGGTGGCCCGGCATCCTGGATTGCGGGCGACGAAGGACAGCAGCGAATGTTGAGCGAACGTCGGGGATCCGACGGGAGGACGGTCACCGGCGACCAGCTGCCGGACGAGGCGGACGAGTTCGTCATGGACGGCCACCACGCCCGATGCGGGCGTTTCCTCAGGCTCGACCTCGTTGTGTTGCACACCGCAACTATATCCGACCACCCTGGCGTCGACCACCCGCACCCCCGCTCCCGTTGTCCTTCGCTCGACTCACGTTCTGCCCATACTGCTACCGATGGGCCGGAAATTCATTCGGCCGCAAACGTCATACGGTCACAATTGGAGAACGCTTTTCGCACACCGCTACCGGCCGGACAACGGTGGCGCCGGAAAAATTCCGTTGCGGTCGGCAGCCCCGCCGATGCACTGTGTGCGCATGCTGATCAGACGCGAGAACCCGGGCGACGTCGACGCGGTGGCCGAGGTGCACCGGCAGGCCTTCGACGGCGACGCTCCCGTCGAGGTCGGACTCGTGACCCGGCTGCGGTCGAGCGACGACTGGATTCCGCAACTGGCCCTCGTCGCCGAGATCGACGGAGCCGTCGTCGGCCACGTCTGCCTGACCCGCGCGACCGTCGACTCCACCGACGTACTCGCACTCGGCCCGATCGGCGTCCTCCCCCGTCTCCAGCGCGACGGGGTGGGTTCGGCGCTGATGCACGCCGCGCTCGGCGGCGCCGACGCCAGGGACGAACCGCTCGTCGCATTGCTCGGTCACCTCGACTACTACCCGCGGTTCGGATTCGTCTCCGGAACGTCGGTCGGGATCGAGCCGGACCAGCCGTCGTGGTCGTCCCACTTCCAGGTCCGCCGACTCGCATGCTGGGATCCGTCCATCACCGGCACGTTCCGGTACGCCGCACCCTTCTACGACCTGTGACGTCGAATCCGCTGGTAGTTTGAGGTGAACATGTCACGGGGGTGAGCCGGAACCGAGGTAGGGACACGATGGAGAACGCGGCCGAGTACGCCGGAGCAGGCGAGCCTGTGGATGCGTCCGTCACGACGACCATCGTCCGCCGGGTTCTCCGCGGCTGCGACGAGGAGTTCGCCGACTGGATTCAGACCGGCCTCGGCCTCGCCCGGCTGTTCCCCGGGTTCCTCGGCGGCGGGTGGCTCAAGGAGAGCAGCACCTCCGATGTCTGCGTGATCGTCCTGAAGTTCGAAACCCAAGCCGCACTCGACAACTGGTTGACGTCTTCACTGAGGAACGGGTGGCTCAGGACCGGCGGCAACATCGCGGTCGAGGCGCCGAACGAGCCGGCGTCGAACGTGGAGAGCCTGTTCGAACGTCCTCGGCGCTGACGAACCGCCGTCAGGCGGACTCCCCCGGGATCGGGGCACCCGACGGCATTCCCTCGGTGAGATAGGTCTGATAGAACGGCCGCCAGTCCGCGGACGCATCGCGGCCGTGACCGGATGTGTCCGCCCCGTCGAGGTGCCGGTCGAGGTCGGCGAGGCAGACACTCCACCCGGCGGCGTTCCTGGCCGCAGTGTTGCGGACCTCGAGCACATTGACGAGCGTCAGTGCGCACCCTTCCGCGGTCGGCTCGACCTCGAAGTGAATCTCGTCCCCGCCCCAGGTGAACGCCAGTGTGCACGGCGCACCGTAGACGAGGACCGTCCCCGTCTCGGGGTCGCTGTGCGGGTCCGGGAAGAATTCGATGTCGCCGCCGGCGTAGGTGTCGAGCCGGACCCGTGACGGAAACCAGTGTGCGAGTTCGTCCGGCTCGGACACGGCCTCCCACAGCCTCTGGACGGCGAACGGGTACGTGCACCGGAACCGCACGGCAGGACGACCCTTGAACTCGAAATACCTTCCGTGAATCACCGGCCCACTCCTCGCTGTCGTACCTGACGACAGCTTGACACGGGAGACCGGCGTCCACACCGAAGTTCGCGGACATTCCGCGCACCCTCCTCCCTTTCTGTCGGACAACTCCCCTACGGTGGCGGAGTGACGTCGCCTTGGTCGGAGGGACAGGTCGCATCGGTGGCCCCCGATGCCGGCTCGCTCGCTGCCGCCGCAAAGCTGTCGGCCGCGTGGTCGCAGACGGGCGGCAACGGCGACGCACTGTGGGGACTGTGTCAGGGCAGCGGCAAGAGCCCCTATCGATCGGTCGTCGACCTCACCGGTCCGGCGTATCACTGCTCGTGCCCGAGCCGGAAGTTTCCGTGCAAGCACGCGCTCGGCCTGCTGCTGATCTGGTCGCAGGGCCGGGTCCCGGAGCAGTCCGAGCCGCCCGAGTTCGCGAACGACTGGCTGAGCCGGCGGGCCGGGCGGGCGGCCGTGCCCGCGGCGGCGCCCACGAGGACGGCCGGTGCGAAGGCCACCGAACGCCGGGCGGAACGAGTGGCGGCAGGACTCGACGAACTCGACCTGTGGCTCACCGACCAGGTCCGGGGCGGGCTCGGCGCGGCCGACATCTCGGCTTCCGCGTTCGACGCCATCGCGGCCCGCATGGTCGACGCGCAGGCGCCCGGAATCGCGTCCACGCTGCGCCGACTTCCGATCGTCGTGGCCACCCGGACCGATTGGCCGGACCGGTTGCTCCGCGAATACGCCAGACTGCACCTGCTCGTCGCCGCCCATCGCCGTCTGGGCGAACTACCGGAACCGTTGCAGGCATCGGTGCGTTCGCACGTCGGCTATCCGGTGGCCACCGACAGCGTGCGCGCCGAACCGGGAGTCCGCGACCGGTGGATGGTCCTGGGCATGCAGACCACCGAGGAGAAGCGGCTGTTCACCCGCAAGGTGTGGTTGTTCGGCCGCGACCACGGTCGCCGCGCGATCCTCCTGGACTTCGCACACGGTTCCGCCCACTTCTCGACGGTGATCCCGCCGCTCGGATCGCTCGTCGACGCCACCCTGCACTTCTACCCCGGCGCCGCGCCGCTGCGTGCCCAGTTCGGCGACACCCACGAAACTCCGGAACCATTCACCACACTCGCGCCCAGCGACATCGACACCGCACTCGACGACTTCGCCGCCGCGGTCGGCGCCGACCCGTGGATCCGCTCGTGGCCCGCCCTGCTCACCGGTGTCACCCCGGCATACGACGACGGGAGCTGGTTCGTCGTCGACGGGCAGGGACGCGCGCTCCCGCTGTCCGGCGATGACCCGGTCCTGTGGCGGCTGCTCGGAATGTCCGGGGGCAGTCCCGTCACCGTGTTCGGGGAGTGGACGAGCAACTCCCTCGTTCCCGTGTCGGTGTTCGATCGCGGCGACGTGTACCCGCTCGTGGCCGCCGCACCGTCGACCGCGGGGAGCCGCCGATGAGCGAACTCCTGTCCGCGGCGCTGCTCGGCACGGCACGATCCGTCCCCTCGTTCGAGGGGCTGGCCACCGGCGAACTGGCGCAGTCGGTCGGCGGCGACCCCGCGGAGACCCTGCTGGGCGCCGCCGCGCTCGAAAACGCGTACCGCGACGGCGGAGTCGCCGCCACCACCCGCGTGCTGCCCGCGCCCGCCGAGGAGGATCCGAGGCTCCAGTTGCCGCCCGCGGCCGCGGCGCACCTGATGCAGTTGCTCGCCGCCAAGTCGTGGACGCTCGCCGAGTGGTTCGCGGTGGTCGCCGAGCGGGGATACCGTGCGCCCGATCATCTCGTCGCCGACCTGATGACGGTGGCGCGCACGAACGACACCCACCGCGAGAGCATCCTGCGATTGACAGGCCCCCGGGGCCAGTGGCTCGCCGCCCGGAACCCGGACTGGTCGATGCTGATCCGGCGGTCCGATCGCACCGACGTGTGGACGCACGGCGCGCACCAGGAGCGGCTGCTGTGGCTCACGACGATGCGGGCGGTGAACCCGGCGATCGCGACGGCCGAACTGCACCGCACCTGGGATTCCGAACGCGGCGAGCACCGGGCGGCGTTCATCGCGGTCCTGGGCACAGGGCTCGGCGACGCCGACTCCGACCTGCTCGAGCACGCACTCGACGACCGGCGGAAGGAGGTGCGCCAGCAGGCGGTCCAGTTGCTGCGGCAGCTGCCGAACTCCGCGTACGCCGAGCGGATGGCCGCCCGCGCCCGCGCATGGGTGCGGGTGGAGAAGAAACCGCTGCGCACCCGTCTCGTGGTGAACATGCCCGGTTCCCTGGACGATTCGGCCCGTCGCGACGGAATCGAGGACGTCCACTTCAAGAACAAGGGAATCCGCAGCTGGTGGTTGCGGATGGTGGTCACCGCCGCCCCCTTGTCGGTGTGGGAAGGCATGATCGGCTCGGCCTCCGGCGCGTGGGAGATCCGGATCGAAGACCAGTGGCGGGAGGTGATGATGGAGGCGTGGACCAACGCCACCGTGCTCCAGCGCAATCCGCGGTGGGCGTCCGCCCTGCTGCACCGAGAGGGACGGAAGACCGAGCGTCGCGTGGTGCCGATCGTCCCCGCCCGCGAACGCCTCACCTACATTCTGTCGGGCCACGCGGACAGCTATCTGCTGGGCGTCGACGGCGCCGCACTGTTCGAGGGGCTGCCCCACCCGTGGCCGCTCGACCTCGCCGAGCGGGTGATCGCCCGCCTCGAGGACGTGGCCGGGCGGCACGCCGAGACCGGCAAGGACCTCGGGCAGTTCTCCCGGCACAGCCACTACTCCACCCTCCGCAGCGCAGAGACGCACTTCCCGTTCGCTGCGGCGGCGCTGCTCCGGGCGGCCGCCGAACGCACCCGTGACCCGGGCTGGCAGCAGGCGTTCGCCACTGTCGCAGCCAACATCGACCATCGCAGAACAGTCCTGAAGGAGCTCGAGTGACCGAGATCGCGGCCGGCCCGGCCGACCTGCTACGACCCCACGCCGAGCAGGCCTACGCCGACGAACTCGCCGCCCTCGCCGCGCAGGACACCCGGCCCCGGCCACCGTCGTGGAAGTTGTCGCCGTGGGCGGTCGTGACGTACGTGCTCGGCGGCGAACTCGACGACGGCACCGTCATCACCCCCAAGTACGTCGGTCCGCGGCGGCTGATCGAGGTCGCGGTCGCGACGCTCGCGACCGACCGCGCGCTGCTTCTGCTCGGCGTGCCCGGAACCGCCAAGACGTGGGTGTCCGAACACCTGTCGGCCGCGGTGTCCGGTGAGTCGACCCTGCTCGTCCAGGGAACGTCGGGCACACCGGAGGAGGCCATCCGGTACGGCTGGAACTACGCGAGGCTCCTCGCCGAGGGCCCGAGCGCGGGCGCACTCGTTCCGTCCCCGGTCATGACGGCCATGCAGGGCGGCCGGATCGCACGGGTCGAGGAACTGACCCGCATCCCTGCCGACGTGCAGGACGCGCTCATCACCGTGCTGTCGGAGAAGACACTGCCGATCCCCGAACTGGGCACCGAGGTGCAGGCCACCCGGGGTTTCAACCTGATCGCCACCGCCAACGACCGCGACCGCGGCGTCAACGACCTGTCGTCCGCGCTACGCAGGCGTTTCAACACGGTGGTCCTGCCCCTGCCCGCTGACGAGGAGGACGAGGTCGCCATCGTCGCGCGGCGGGTCGAGCAACTCGGGTCCGCGCTGGAACTGCCGGCGGTCCCCGCGACGGACGACGAGATCCGGCGCGTGGTCACCGTGTTCCGAGAACTGCGGTCCGGCGCCACGAGCGACGGCCGCACCAAGCTGAAGTCGCCGTCCGGAACGCTGTCGACGGCGGAGGCGATCTCCGTGGTCACCAACGGACTCGCCCTCGCCGCGCATTTCGGCGACGGCGTGCTCCGACCCTCCGACGTCGCCGCGGGCATCCTCGGTTCCGTGCTGAAGGATCCGGTAGCCGACAGGGTGGTGTGGACGGAATACCTCGAGGCCGTGGTCCGCGAACGGGACGGCTGGGCCGACTTCTACCGGGCGTGCCGCGAGGTCACCGGGTGAATTCGGACATTCGTGTCTTCGGCATCCGCCACCACGGGCCCGGTTCCGCACGATCGGTGCGTCGCGCCCTCGACGAGTTCGTCCCCGACGCCGTCCTGATCGAAGGGCCCGCCGACGCCGATCCGCTGGTCGCGTTGACCGCGTCCGACACGATGGAACCCCCGGTGGCACTACTCGCGTTTGCCACCGCCGAACCCCGGACGGCGGCGTTCTGGCCGTTCGCCGTGTTCTCCCCGGAGTGGCAGGCCCTGTCGTGGGCGGCCGGACATGGCGTCGACGTGCGCTTCTGCGACCTACCGGCCGCCAATACCCTCGCCGCCGACCGCACCGAATCCCGTTCCGAGGATCCGCTGGCCGCGCTGGCCGCGGCTGCCGGCTACGACGACACCGAACGCTGGTGGGACGCCGTCATCGAATCCGGTTCGGGAACTGACTCGTTCGACGCGATCACCGACGCCATGACCGCGCTGCGCGGCACCGTCGAACTCGACGAACCCACCAGCAGACGCGAGGCGTACATGCGCCAGACCCTGCGGAAGGTGATCAAGGGTGGTGCCGTGCGGATCGCGGTGGTGTGCGGCGCCTGGCACGCCCCGGCACTCGCCGGACCCCTCGGACCGGCCACCGCGGACGCACGAATCCTCAAGGGAATACCCAAGATCAAGACCTCGCTGACGTGGGTGCCGTGGACGCACTCGCGGCTGTCCACGGCGTCCGGATACGGCGCCGGCATCACCTCCCCCGGCTGGTATCACCACCTGTTCACCGCCCCGGACCGCACGATCACCCGATGGCTCACGAAGGTCGCGCGGGTGCTGCGGGACGAGGACCTTCCCGTGTCGAGTGCGCACGTCATCGAATCCGTCCGTCTCGCAGACACGTTGGCCGCGTTGCGGGCGCGGCCGCTGGCCGGTCTCTCCGAAGTCACCGAAGCCACCCGCGCCGTGATGTGCGACGGGGACGACGTCCTGCTCGACCTGATCACGCGTCGCCTCGTCGTCAGCGAGGCCCTCGGCGCCGTCCCGGACGACACCCCGACGGTTCCGCTCGACGCCGACCTGCGCGCCCGGGCGAAGACCCTGCGCCTGAGGCAGCAGGCCACCGAGAAGACCATCGACCTCGACCTCCGCCGGGACAACGACGTCGCGCGGTCCCGGCTCCTGCACCGCCTGCAGATCCTCGGTGTCGACTGGGGCACCCCGGCCGACAGCGACGTCCGCGGCACCGGCACGTTTCGTGAGACGTGGTCGCTCACCTGGCAACCCGAACTGGCGGTGTCGATCATCGAGGCGTCGCTGTGGGGCACCACCGTCGAGGCCGCGGCCACGGCGAAGGTCCGCGAGGAGGCGGCGGCCGGTGACGTCTCCCTCGCCGGGCTCACCGGGCTGCTCGAGCAGGCGCTGCTGTCGGATCTCGGCGACGCCCTGGCCGAACTGTTGCGCGCGCTGGAAACCGCGGCCACGCTCGACCACGACGTCATGCACCTGATGGACGCGCTGCCCGCGCTGACGCGGACCCTGCGGTACGGCGACGTCCGCGGCACCGACGTCTCGTCCCTCACCCGCGTCACCGACAGCCTCCTCGTCCGTATCTGCGCGGGACTGCCGTCGGCGATGTCCGGTCTGGACGACGACAGCGCGCTCGACGTGCGTCGCGCCGTCGACGACGTCCACGCGGCGGTGATGCTGCGCGACGACGACCGCGCGTCGGCGCGCTGGCTCGGCACGCTCACCGGTCTCGCCGACCGCAGCGACGTGAACGGCCTCGTGATCGGGCGCATGGTCCGACTACTCCGCGACGCGGGCGCCGTCAGCGAAACCGAGGCCGCCACCCGGCTGTCGCGGGCGCTGTCCGTGGGCGCCGACCCGTCCGCCAAGGCCGGGTGGGTCGACGGATTCCTCGGCGGCGGAGGCCTGCTGCTGGTCCACGACCGGCAGCTGTTGCGACTGCTCGACGGGTGGGTGTCGGGGCTGCGCGAGCAGGATTTCGTCGACGTGCTGCCGCTGCTGCGGCGCACGTTCGGCAGCTTCGAAACCGGGGAACGCCGGGCCATCGGGCAATCCGTGGAGGGCGGCTCCACGGCCGATGCTCCCGCCGAGGTCGATGCCCGGCGCGGCACCGTCGCGATCCGCACCGTCGCCGACATCCTGGGGGTGACGTCGTGACGGAGGACGCGGATCGGCTACGACGGTGGCGGCTGCTGCTCGGCAACGCCGCCGAGGAATCCACCGGCGGACTGGCATCCAGGACGGACGCGGCGATGGACGGCGCACTGGCCGCGCTGTACGACACCAGCAGCGAGGGGTCGAAGAGCCGCCGGCGCACTGCGGGTCTCGGCGGATCGGCACCGAAGGTCGCACGCTGGCTCGGCGACATCCGCACCTACTTCCCGAGCAGCGTCGTGCAGGTGATGCAGAAGGACGCCATCGACCGGCTCGGCCTCACCCAACTGCTCCTCGAACCCGAACTGCTCGACGCCGTCGAACCGGACGTCCACCTCGTCGGCACCCTGCTCAGCCTCAACCGGGTGATGCCCGAGACCAGCAAGGCCACCGCCCGGATGGTCGTCGAGAAAGTGGTCCGGGAGGTGGAGAACCGCATCGCGCAGAAGACCAGAACCGCCGTCACCGGCGCCCTCAACCGCTCCGCCCGGACCACCAATCCCCGGTACCGCGACATCGACTGGAATCGCACGATCCGCGCCAACCTCGCGCACTACCTGCCCGAGCACAAGACGGTGGTGCCGGAGCGGTTGCTCGGCTACGGCCGCCGATCGCAGGCCGTGCACCGCGACGTCGTCCTCGCCGTCGACCAGTCCGGTTCGATGGCCTCGAGCGTCGTGTACGCGTCCGTGTTCGGCGCGGTGCTCGCGTCGATGCGCGCGCTGAAGACGTCGCTGGTCGTGTTCGACACGGCGGTCGTCGACCTCACCGACAGGCTGTCCGATCCCGTCGACGTGCTGTTCGGCACGCAACTCGGCGGCGGCACCGACATCAACCGGGCCATCGCGTACAGCCAGTCACTGATCGACAGGCCGGCGGAATCGTTGTTCGTGCTGATCTCGGACCTGTACGAGGGCGGGATCCGCGCGGAGATGCTGCGCCGGATGGCGGCGATGAAAAACGCCGGGGTCCAGGTGGTGGTGCTGCTGGCGCTGTCCGACGACGGCGCCCCGTCCTTCGATCACGACAACGCGGCAGCCCTCGGTGCGCTCGGCATTCCCGCGTTCGCCTGCACGCCGGACAAGTTCCCGGAACTGCTGGCGCTCGCACTGGAACGCGGCGACATCGGCAGGTGGGCGGACGGGCTCCAGCTGGCGTGAGGGCGGGGTCAGCCGGCGGCCATCCGGCGCTCGCTGTGCAGTTCGGGGTGCGCGTCGGCACGGATCCTGAGCAGGACCAGACCGGACACCGACGCGACGATCAACGACGCGACCGTCCACGGGACGTGCAGTTCGGAGATCCCGACTCCCGCACCGACGAGTCCCACGACGAGCAGGCTCCACATGATCGCTTTGACTGGACCGGACCCCATGACAACGCTCCTTCACCGAGATACGTACATCCTTCGTGAGTTCTGATGTGCGCGCAGAACGTTAGCTGCGTCACACCGGGGTCCTGGTGCGACACGTCGAAAACGCTCTTTCCGATACCAATCCGAGACCTGGACCCGTGAGTACTTCCTAACCGCGGGCGGTTGAGAAGTACTCACGGGTGGGGCTAGATGATGCTGACGGTGCCCTGGGTCGTCGCCGCGGCGAGCACCCGCAAGTGGTCGTCGGAGCCGCCGAGGGTGTGCTCGATGGCGGTCAGCCGGCTCACGTAATGGCCGACCGGGTACTCGGCGGTCATGCCGATGCCGCCGTGCATCTGGATCGCTTCCTGCCCGATCGTCCGCGCCGACCGGCCGATTTGCAGCTTGGCGCGGGACGCGACCACCGGGTCGACGGTTCCGTCGGCCAGCGACATCGTGGCGTAGAGGCTCATGCTGCGGGCCAGTTCCAACAGCACGTACATGTCGGCCGCGCGGTGGGTGAGCGTCTGGAACTTCGCGATCGGGACGCCGAATTGCTTGCGGGTCTTCAGGTACTCGGTGGTCAGCCGCAACGCCTCCTCCATCGCGCCGACGGCCTCCGCGCACAGCGCCGCCTGCGCCCGGATGTGTGCGCCCTCGATCGCTGCAGACGCGTCGCCGCCCTCACCGAGCGGCTCGGCCGGGGTGCCGGACAGTTCCACCTGCGCGGCCCGCAGTCCGTCGTGGGTCGCGTAGGGGGTGCGGGTCAGGCCGTCGGCGTCGCCGTCGACGAGGAACAGTCCGACCCCGCCGTCCGGGAGTGCCGCGCTGACGACCAGGGTGTTCGCGCTGCCGCCGTGCGGAACAGGATTCTTCGTACCCGTCAGGGTCCACGCGTCGCCGTCCTTCTTCGCGGTCGTGGACAGCCGGGCCGACGGCCAGCGCACGCCCGGTTCCCGATCGGCGAAGGCCAGCAGGAGGGTGCCCTCGGACACGTCCGGGAGAATCCGGCGACGCTGCTCCGCGCTGCCGGCCGCAGCGATCAGGCCGCCGGGCACGAGCACGGCGTCGAGGACCGGTTCGGGGGCGAGGCGGCGGCCGATCTCGGTCATCACCGACGCCACCTCGACGGGTCCGGCGCCCATTCCCCCGTCTTCCTCGTCGAAGCTCAGGCCGAGCAGCCCCACCTCGGCGAGTTGCTTCCACACCTGCGGGCTCCACCCCTGCTCGGTGTCGGTGACGGCGTTGCGCTTCTCCGCGTCGTAGCTACGGCCGAGCAGTTCACGGGTGGTGTCGCGCAGCAGTTTCTGTTCGTCGGTCAGTTCGAAGTCCATGTCACGCCCTCACAATCCGAGGATCGAGGAGGCGATGATGCTGCGCTGCACTTCGCTCGATCCGCTGTAGATGGAAACCTTGCGGTAGTTCAGATAGGTCGGTGCCGTCCGCTGCGCCCAGAGCGGTGAGGAGATGCCGTCACCGGCGGCGAAGGGCAGGGAGTCGGGGCCCGCGACGTCGGTCAGCAGTTCGAGTGTCGCCTGCTGCAGTTCGGATCCGCGCAGCTTCAGCAGCGACGACGCCGGGTTCGGCTTGCCGTCGGCCGAACTGGCCACCACCCGCAGCTGGGTGAGTTCGAGCGCGATGATCTCGTTCTCCAGTTCCGCGATGCGGGCGGCGAACAGCGGGTCGTCGAGCAGCGTCCCCTCGCCGACCGAGATCTCCGCGGCACGCTTCTTCGCCTGCGCGAGCCGGACCTTGGAGAATCCCAGGCGGGTGACGCCGGCGCGCTCGTTGCCGAGCAGGAACTTGGCGTAGCTCCAGCCCTGGTTCTCCTCACCCACGAGATTCTCGGCGGGCACGCGCACGTCCTCGAAGAAGACCTCGTTGACC
>NZ_JBHUSF010000044.1:0-40475 GCF_042673295.1 Rhodococcus sp. NPDC057014 | reverse complement strand
GCTTCGCCGCCTGTGAGCACTTGTTAACCGCCCGACGTTAATAAGTACTCACGGGCGCGACGCGCAATGGGACGCTGACCCTTGACCAGCTTCGTCTCGGCGACATCCGACGGGAACCAGCGGGCGTCGTCGACCTCGGGGAACTGCTGAATCTTCCCCGACCGCGGCGGCCATTCCAGGTCGAACGTGTTGCTCTCGACGAAGGCGACGTCTTCGCTCACCTCCGCCGCGTAGACGGTGATCACCTTGCGTGAGGGCTGCCGGAATTCGCCGAGCAACTCGTACTCGACCGCGGGCGGCGGTGCCCCGATCTCTTCCTCGTACTCGCGCAGCGCGGCCGCGAACGGATCCTCGCCGGCGACGTATTCGCCCTTGGGGATCGACCACGCGGCCTCGTCCTTGCGCGCCCAGAACGGGCCGCCCATGTGCACGATCCACAACTGGAGCACTCCCGCATCGTCTGTGCGATACAGGAGTACTCCAGCGCTGGTGACGGTCATGGAACCACGTTAGGCCGCGGCGTCCTCTCGCTGGTCGCTCAACTCGATGGTTTCGATCTCCTGGGCGTAGTGGAAGTGCGGGCGGCGGTGTCCGAGGAACGAACCGCACCACGACATCACCGCGACGTACCGGTTGCGGAATCCGACCAGGTAGACGAGGTGCACGGCGAGCCACAGGAACCAGGCGAGCACACCGGTCAGCTCGACCTTGCCGACGCGGGTGATGGCGCGGAACCGGTTGATGATCGCCATGCTGCCCTTGTCGCGGTACGTGAACGGCGTGCCGAGGGCGCGTTTCCCGGTGATGATGGCCGCGACGTGGCGTCCACCCTGCATCGCGAACGGCGACTGCGCGGGCAGATTGTTCAGCGACGCCATGTCGCCGATCGCGTAGACGTCGTCGTAGCGGCCCACCGTGAGGTCGTCGTCGACGAGCAGACGGCCACCGCGCCCGGTCTCGCAGCCGGTCCGGTCCGCGAGCACAGCCGCGAAGTCGTTGGCCTGGATGCCCGCCGACCAGATGATCGTGTCGGCCGTGAGCCGCTTCTCGAAGCCGGTGCTCGGCGACGACAGCGTGGCGCCGTGTTCGTCGATGTCGGTGACCATCGTGCCGAGAACCACCTCGACACCCGCCTTCTCCAGCGAGTCCTGCGTGTACTTGCTGAGCTTGCCGCCGAAGACGGGCAGCGTCTCGTTCGCACCCTCGACGAGCGTGACGGTGACATCTTCGGACGTGATGTCGCGAAGCGACTTCTCGAAGTAACGGCCCGCCAGTTCCTTGATCTGACCTGCCAGTTCGACACCGGTCGGGCCCGCACCGATGACGATGAAGTGCAGCAGGTCGCGGCGACGCTCCGGGTCGGAGGTGGTGTGCGCCTCCTCGAAGCAGCGGACGATCTGCCTGCGCAGCCGGTCGGCGTCGGCGACGGTCTTGAGCGCGTACGTGACCTCGGCGAACTCGTCGCGACCGAAGTAGGCCTGCCGGGCGCCCGTCGCGGCGATGAGGCTGTCGTATCCGATGGTGTGGCGGATGCTGCCGGCCTCGTAGACGACCTCTTTCTTGTCCGGGTCGACGTCGACGACGCGGCCGAGCCGGACGTCGCCGCTCGGGTACTTGGCGAGGATCGCGCGGATGGACGGAGCGATCTCGCCGGGCGAGATGACACCGGTGGCGACCTGGTACAGAAGGGGCTGGAACAGATGCTCGGTGGTCTCGGAGATCAGCACGAACGGCGTGCCTGCCTTGCCGAGCTTCTTCGCCGCCGCGAGTGCGCCGAATCCCGATCCCACGATGACGACCTGTGTGCGATCCACCGAAAACCTCCTACTGCTTCTGGCGTCTACTTAGCGCCGCGTATGAGCTCCACATTAGGGATCGGCCCGTGTTAATCGCCAGTAAGCTGG
Organism: Rhodococcus sp. NPDC057014; assembly: GCF_042673295.1. Lineage (NCBI taxonomy): Bacteria > Bacillati > Actinomycetota > Actinomycetes > Mycobacteriales > Nocardiaceae > Rhodococcus > Rhodococcus sp. NPDC057014. The sequence continues at coordinate 38,571 of NZ_JBHUSF010000044.1, read as the reverse complement.
GGAAATCGAAATTGTGTTATCTCGATTGCTCATAAGTCTTCCCCGAAGGACGTAACCTCAGGTCATGGAGTTCCGACAGCTTCGCTACTTCCTCGCGGTCGGCGAGGAGGGCAGTTTCTCGCGCGCGGCACAGCGCTGCTTCATCTCCCAGTCGGCGATCAGCCATCAGATCGCCAAACTCGAACAGGAGTTGGGCACCACCCTGCTGGAACGCTCGACGCGCGCCACCCGGCTCACCGCGGCGGGCGAACGACTCATGCCCATCGCCGCCGAGATGATGGGCCTCGAGGCCCGCGCTCTGTCGGTGGGACTCGACCCGCGCAACCGGCTCCGCATCAGCGCGAGCATGAGCTTCGCGACCCAGAGCCTCGAGGCGATATCGGCTGTCCGCGAAGACTTCCCACAGCTCGACATCGAGTTCGTCATCAAGGATTTCACCGACCGGATGACCGCGGTCGCGTCGGGCGACGCCGACCTCGCACTCATCCGCGGCGGCGTCGACCGGCCCGGGCTCGAAACCGTGGAATTCGGGCTCGAAGACCTGGTCATCGTGACGTCGAGCAAACACCCGCTGGCCGGGGTCTCGACCGTCGACCTCAGCGAACTGGCGCCGTACCCGCTGCTACTGCCGCCCCGCAGTAGTCAGATCCTGATCCACAACGTGGTCGAGGACGCATTCCGGCAGGTCGGGCAGCGGGTCATGCTCGGACCGTCGATCCCCAGCGACCACACGGCCACCCTCGACGTCCTCACCACCCCGCGGTCGTGGACCGTGCTGTACGCCGACACCGCCGACGCGACGCCCCGGCGGGGGCTGAGCTTCCTGCGCGAGGCGCACGATCGGCTGCGCATCCCGGTGTGCGGGGTCGTCCGGAGCGGAACTGCGACGCGGCCCGAACTGACGCACCTGTTCCGTGCGCTCGCGCAGTCGATCGCCGGGACCGGCGGAGCGGCCGACACCTAGACGTCGATCAGCCCGTGCCGGTCGACCCACGTCAGCACGCGGTCGAGCATCGTGTCGGGGACTTCGAGCTGCGGAGTGTGCCCCACGTCCGCGAGAATCACGCTGTCCCACCGCGGATTCGCGGTCGCCACCTTGCGGGCCGCCGCAACCGGGACCAGCCGGTCACGGTCGCCGTGGAGCAGCAGAACGGGCTGCGCGAGCGACTGCATGGCATCGAGATATCGCCGCGGACGCGCCAGCACACGCATCAGTGAGCGGCTGGCCTGAAGGAACGCCGCGTCCTCGGACGGCAGCGCGCGGCGGTAACCCACGAGCGCCGTTGCGGCGTCCAGGGAATCCTCCGACGCCCGGCTCGGATCGGCGAAGCACAGCTCGATCGTGCGCTCGACCAACTGCCGGTCCGTCATCTTCCGGCTCGAATACTGCAGGAACCGCTCGCCCACGAACGGGGTGAAGTACATCGCGAACTGTGCGGCGACCCGCGGGTCCGGAATCCGTTGCGCGACAGGCAGTGCAGGGTCGACGAGGATGAGGGCCGAGACGGTCTCCGGATGCGCCGCCGCCTCGAACAGCGAGATCATGCCGCCCATCGAGTTGCCCATCAGGATCACGGGACGCGCGACGACTTCGCGCAGGAAGCGGTGCAGCACCTTCGCGTTGGCGCCGACGCCCGTCCGGCGTTGCCCTGACGGGCTGAGCCCGAAACCGGGGAGATCGACGGTGAGCACCCGGGTGCGCCGCGCGAGGACCGGCGCGATCCGCACCCAATTCAGGTGCGAGCCGCCGAGACCGTGGACCATGACCACCGGAGGGAACTCGGTCTCCTCGCCGTATTCGACCCAGTGAACGGGACCGTCGAGGTCGACGACGCTGCCCGCGCCGCCCCACCGCTGCGCGAACTCCTGCTGGGCAGGTTCGCCGACTCTGTTCGGATCCACCATGCGTCCGTCCGTTCCGATTGGGCGTGCCGTCTGTTGGGCGTGCCGTCTGTTGGGCCTGCCGAGGCCACCGGCCAGTCTACGACCGCACCGTCGTATGTTTGAGCGCATGCAGCGTTGGACGGTGAGAGTTCGATGACGATCGGGGGCGTGCTGCTCGCGGCCGGGGCCGGTTCGCGCATGGGCATGCCGAAGGCGCTCGTCGTCGGCGCGGACGGGGAACCGTGGCTGGCGCGCGGTGTCCGGGTGCTGTCGGAGGCCGGATGCGCGCCGACCGTCGTGGTGCTCGGTGCCCGCGCCGACGAGGCCCGGCAGCTCCTGCCGGGCGGGTTCCCCGTCACCGTCGGGATCGCGGACGACTGGCAGTCGGGGCTGTCCGCGTCCCTGCGGCGGGGGCTGGAGGTCGCGGATGCGTTCGACGACGTCGATGCCGTCGTCATCACCCTCGTCGACCTCCCCGACCTCGGCGTCGACGCCGTCCGGCGGGTGGCTTCGGTTCCGCCCGGCGACGCCCGGTCGGCGCTGCGCCAGGCTCACTACGGCGGACGCCCGGGGCACCCGGTTCTGATCGGCCGGGACCATTGGCTCCCGTTGCGGCGCAGCCTCACCGGGGACTCCGGTGCACGAAAGTACCTTGCGGCACACGGCGCCGAGGCGGTCGACTGCTCCGATCTGGGCTCGGGACGCGACGTCGATTCGCCGCGCGAACTCCACTAGCGGCTGACCGCCTTCTTGTACCGCCGGATGGCAAATGGCACGAAGATCACCAACAGGACCGCCGACCACAAAAGTGATGCGATGACCGGGTGCTGCAACGGCCAGGCGTCGGGAACGGTCATGGCCGGGTTGGTGTTTCCGAACAGTTCCCGCACGGCCTGTGTCACCGCGGACACCGGGTTCCATTCGGCGATCACCTTGAGCGGGCCGGGCAGGTTGGTGGTCTCGACGAACGTGTTCGCGATGAACGACAGCGGGAAGATGACGATGAAACTGGCGTTGTTGAACACTTCCGGGGTGCGGATCCAGAGCCCGACCACCGCCATCACCCACGACAGGGCGTAGGCGAACAACAGCAGGAGCAGGTAGCCGAGGACCGCTTCGCCGAGACTCGAGTGGATGCGCCACCCGATGATCAGACCGGTCAGCGACATCACGACGAGGCTGACGATGTTGATCAGGACGTCGGTGGACGTGCGGCCGAGGAGGACGGCGGACGGGGCCATCGGCAGCGACCGGAATCGGTCGATGATCCCCTTCTGCAGATCCTCGACCATCCCGAGGCCCGTCCAGGTGGCCCCGAAGATGACCGTCTGCGTGAAGATCCCTGCGATCAGGAATTCCCGGTAGGACATCCCGGGAACCTGGATCGCGCTACCGAATACGTACGCGAACAGCAGCACGAACATGATCGGCGACAACGTGGTGAACACGATGAGGTCGGGGACGCGTTTGATCTTGATCATGTTTCGTTTGGCGATCGTGAGCCCGTCCGCGAGCGCGGTGTGCACGGACGCCGTCTGTGGGGCGCTCATGAGATGTGCTCCTCTTCGGCTTCGTGTCCGGTCAGGGTGAGGAAGACGTCGTCCAGGGTGGGCCTGCGGAGTCCGACGTCGAAGACTTTCACTCCTCTGTTGGAGAGTCGGCCCAGCGCCTCGACGAGGGCGTCGGCACCGCCGGTCACCGGCACCGTCACCCGGCGGACGTTCTCTTCCAGCAGGATGTCGCCTGCGGCGAGCGGGGCCAGTTCGTCGCGCACGACGGACAGGTCGACGCCCTCACGGACGCTCAACTCGATGCGCTCACCGCCCACGCGGTCCTTCAATTCGTCGGCGGTTCCGCGGGCGATGACGGAGCCGTGGTCGATCACCGCGATCTGGTCGGCGAGGCGCTCGGCCTCCTCCATGTACTGGGTGGTCAGGAGCAGGGTGGTGCCCCGGGCGACCAGATTGTCGATGACGTCCCACAGTGCCAGCCGGGCGCGGGGGTCGAGCCCGGTGGTCGGTTCGTCCAGGAACAGCACCTCCGGCTCGGCCACCAGCGCGCCGGCGAGGTCGAGACGCCGGCGCATGCCGCCCGAGTACCCCTTGACGGGGCGATCTCCCGCCTCGACAAGGTCGAACTGGTCGAGCAGTTCGCGGGCTCGCGCCTTACTGCGTTTGGCCCCGAGGTGGTAGAGCCGACCGACCATCTCCAGGTTCTCGAAGCCGGTGAGGTACTCGTCGACGGCCGCGTACTGTCCCGACGCGCCGATCCGGGACCGGAGCACCCGCGCGTCGTGGACGACGTCGAGACCGGCGACCTGCGCGCGGCCGGCGTCCGGGACGAGGAGGGTGGTGAAGACCCGCACCGCCGTCGTCTTGCCTGCGCCGTTCGGGCCGAGCAGCGCCATCACCGTTCCCGAGGGGACCGCGAGGTCGACCCCGTCCAGCGCTGTGACCTTGCCGTACTTCTTGACCAGACCCTCTGCCGTTATCGCATCGACCATCAGAAGTTCCCATCCGTTGGCGTGTCGACCCAGTGTGACTCGAGGCACCGACAGGTGCAGCGGAATATTCGACGTTCCGGGCAGGCACTGTGCGGCGGTAGTCTGAAATTCGAGCAGGTCAGCGCGCAGATCTTCGGCAGGAGACCATGATGTCGGATGCGGCGTCGGAACTCCGGACGGGCCGTGCGGCCTTCGAGCGGCGAGACTGGCGCGCCACCTACACCCGCCTGTCGAGCGCCGATCGGCAGGACCCGCTGCCGGGTGCCGACCTCGAACTGCTCGCCACCGCCGCCTACCTGCTCGGTGAGGACGACGCCAGCACCGGATGGTGGGAGCGGGCGGTGCACGAGTGGACCCGCACGGGTCGACCGGTGCGCTCGGCGCGGTGCGCGTTCTGGCTCTCGTTCGGCCTGCTCATGCGGGGCGAGCACGCCCGCGGCGGCGGTTGGCTGGGCAAGGCCCAGCGACTTCTGGACACCGCGGGCGTGGACTGCGCGGAGCGCGGCTACCTGCTGGTGCCGCAGGGGCTGCGCCGGATCGACGACGGCGACGGCACCGCGGCCCGGGACATCTTCCGCACGGTGACGGACGTGGGCATCCGGTTCGCCGACCCGGATCTGACGACGCTCGGGGTGCTGGGCACCGGCCATTCGCTCGTCCTGCTGGGGCACGTCGCGGAGGCGGTGTCCGCGTTCGACGAGGCGATGGTCGGGGTGACGTCCGACAACGTCTCCCCGGTGGTCGCGGGGATCGTGTACTGCGCCGTGATCGAGCAGTGCCAGAACATCTGCGACCTCCGGCGGTCGAGGGAATGGACTGTGGCGCTGGAGGAATGGTGCTCTTCGCAACCCGGTCTCGTCCCCTACCGCGGCCAGTGCCTCGTCCACCGTGCCGAGATCCTGCAACTTCAGGGCGAGTGGCCGACGGCGATGGACTCGGCGCGGCGGGCGCACGAACGACTCGCCTCGCAACCCGCGGCCGGGTCCGCCGCCTACGTGATGGCCGACCTCCACCGCCTGCGCGGCGAGGTCGCCCAGGCCGAGAAGTTGTTCCTGGAGGCGAACCGCTTGGGCAGGCGCCCGCAACCCGGACTCGCACTGCTGCGGATGACGCAGGGGCGGGTCGGCAGCGCGGCCGCGTCGATCCGCTGCGCGCTGGACGAAGCCACCGGCGCCGTGGAACGCGCCCGGCTGCTGCCCGCGTGCGTGGAGATCCTGCTCGCCTCGGGCGACGTCCCGGCGGCGAGATCGGCCGCGGACGAACTCGACGCGACGGCAACCCGATTCGCGATTCCCTATCTGTGCGCCCTGGCCGCGCAGGCGTCGGGATCGATGCTGCACGCCGAGGGGCGGGGCAGTGACGCGCTGACCGTTCTGCGCGATGCGTGGCGCCGCTGGCAGGAGATCGGCGCGCCCTACGAGTGCGCGCGGGTCCGGGAGTCGGTCGCGCTGGTGTGCCGCGACCTCGGCGACGACGACACCGCGGAGATGGAGCACGACCTCGCGTCCGCCACGTACCGGCAACTGGGCGCGCTCCCCGACCTCGAGCGACTGCGGGCGGAGTTCCGTCCCGGCCCCGCGGACTCCGCTCCGCTGACCCCGCGTGAAGTGTGCGTGCTCCGCCTCGTCGCGGCGGGCAAGAGTAACCGGGCGGTGGCGACGGAACTGTTCCTCAGCGAGAAGACGATCGCGCGGCACCTGAGCAACATCTTCGTCAAGCTCGGAATCTCGTCGCGGTCGGCGGCCACGGCCTATGCCTACGAGCATCATCTCGTCGGCCCGGCTACATGAAAGTACCCATACGGTCGTACGTATCTGCGCCTTTCTCCCGACGCGCCGGGATCGGCCCCGCTCCTAGCGTTGAGCACAACCACCGAACGCCGAGGGAAGAAGGCACCCGATGTCCACAGAACGTTTCGACACGATCGTGATCGGTGCCGGGCAGGCCGGTCTCGCCACCGGCTACCACCTCACAAGGCGCGGGCAGCAGTTCGTGATCCTCGACGCCCACGACCGCGTCGGGGACGTGTGGCGGGAACGGTTCGACTCGCTCCGGCTCTACAGTCCCGCCCGGTACGACGGCCTGCCCGGCTGGGGAATCCCGGCCCCCGCGTGGTCCTGGCCGGGGAAGGACGAGATCGCCGACTACTTCGAGGCCTACGCGGAGCGGTTCGCGCTGCCGGTCCGGACCGGCGTCACCGTGGACGGACTGTCCCGTCTCGGCGACCGCTACGTCGTCACCGCCGGGACGGACCGATTCGAGGCCGGCAACGTCGTCGTCGCGTCCGGCACCTGGCAGACCCCGGTCGTCCCCGACCTCGCCGACCGCCTCGACCCCCGGATCCGGCAACTGCATTCCAGCGACTACCGCAATCCCTCCCAACTGCAGGACGGGCCGGTGCTGGTGGTCGGGTGCAGCCACTCCGGCGCGGATATCGCCCTGGAGGCGTCGCGTTCGCATCACACCACGATCTGCGGTCCCGTCCGCGGTGAGGTGCCGTTCGACCTCGAGGGCGGCGCCGCGCGCGTCGCCATCCCGATCATGTGGTTCATGGCGAATCACGTTCTGACCGAACGCACCCCCGTCGGCCGGAAGATGCGCGCCCACGTCCGCTCGGGCGGCGGCCCACTGCTCCGGGTCAAGCGCGCCGACCTGGCCGCGGCTGGTGTGGAGCACTTTCCGGCGAAGGTCACCGACGTGCGCGACGGCAATCCGATCCTGGACGACGGCACCGCTCTCGACGTCCGCAACGTGATCTGGTGCACCGGGTTCCGCAAGGACACGACGTGGATCCAGATCCCCGTCACCGGTGCGGACGGGTGGCCCGAGCAGTCCCGCGGAGTCTCACCCGACCATCCCGGACTGTATTTCGTCGGTCTGCCGTTCCTGCAGGCCTTCGCGTCGATGCTCACCGGCGGGGTGGGCCGCGACGCCGCCTACGTCGCAAAACACATCGCGAAGCGCGTGGTCGTACGGTCGCCGCGGGCTGTGGCCTGACTACGCCTCGGAGGCTCGCGGCCGGCGGCGGTCGATCTCGAACGCCAGGCACAACTCGGCCACGTCCCGCGGTCGCGAGAGAGACCTGCCGGTCCGCTCCTCGATCCGGCGCAGGCGGTGACGCACCGTGTTGGGGTGGCAGAAGATGGCGGTCGCGGTGTCGTTCGCCGAACCGCCGGTGTCGAGCCAGGCCTCGAAGGTGGTCACCAGGATCTGACGCTCCGCGTCCGGCAGATCGTCGAGCGGACCGAGAATGGACGTCCGGATGCGAGCCATCGTGTCCGGTGCGCTCGCCGCGGCGAAGGCGAGCGGGGAATCGTCGAACAGCGCGACCAGTGACTCCGACGAGGGTTCACCCGCGATGGCCAGCCGGGCGAGACGCAGCCCCTCACTCGTCTCGGCGAGGTCGTCGAAGCGCGGGCTGATCCCGACGCGCGACGACGCGACGCCCTCGAGCACCTGGACGACGGCATCGAGCACCGCAGGCGCCCGAAGGTAGACGATCCCGACCTGCAGGTCGGGAAGCAGCCGCCACGCCGAGCGAATGTCGCGCACGTCCAGTTTGCTCGCGATCTCGGGGAGCCCCAGACGTCCGATCTCCGGGACCTCAGCTGCTACAACCACATAGGGACCCGAGGTGGGCAACCGGAGACTGTCGGCGATCTCCCACAGATTGTGCCGGTCGGTGATCCGCCGGAACAGGAGCGCTTCCACCAATGCGGACCGCTCCTCCTCGTGGCTGAGGATCTGAATGGTGAGCTGCTTTCGGTAGGCGGTGGCCATGGCCTGGGTGAAGGTGTCCTGGGCGAGCAGGATCTGCGACGTCGCATCGAGGATCGAGTCGATCGACAGGTCGCCGTTTCGGCGCGCGTGCGCGATCGTCGTCTCCCACATGAATCTGAACCCCACGCGGTACGCGTCCATGACCGCCGGTAATGGCACACCGGCGCGGGCCCGCGCGGTACCGGTCTCTGCCGCCGCGGGAAAGTCCGAGTCGGCCTCACCGGACAGTTGCCGGAAGACGAAAGCAATGTTGGCGGTGCAACTTTGCCGGAGCTCGTCCTTCGTGACGACGGCATTCGAACCGTAGAACTCGATCTGCACGCAGATCAGTTCGGCGAGCTGCGCACCCAGTTCGTCGGCGTGAACGAGCATCACCTTGCCCAGTGCTGCGACTGAGGGATCGGGGGACGCAGCCATACCGGACACGATAGTCGGCCGGAACACGCACTGTGGCCGGGAACATCCTGGAGGCCGTCATGTTGTTTCCGCCACCATCGCCCTTCCGCGCGGGTGAGGTCACGATGGATGCAATCGACGACAACCGGTAGCGAGCGGAGACCCATCTTGCCGAATCTGAGTCTGAATCTCACAGCGTCCGCCCACGACGTTCCCGGGAACATCGCCCTCCGGTGCGACGACCTGCAGCTCACTTTCACCGAGTTCGACGACGCCGCCGCCCGGCTCGCCACCGTCCTCGAACGCGCCGGCGTCGCACCGGGCGACCGTATCGGGTTGATGCTGCCCAACACCCCCGCGTTCGCGATCGTCTTCTACGGCATCCTGCGCTGCGGTGCGATCGCCGTCCCCATGAACCCGCTGCTGAAGTCGCGGGAGGTCGAGTTCTTTCTGTCCAACACGGGCGCGACGGCACTGTTCGGGTCGCCGGCGTTCGCGGACGCGGCCACCGACGCCGCGGCGGCGACGGGCGCGCGGTGCTGGCTGGTGGACGACGCGGGCCTCGACGACCTGATGGCCGGCGTTGCTCCGCAGCCGCGTCCGGTCGACCGGACGGACACCGACACCGCCGTCGTGCTCCACACGTCCGGGACGACCGGCAAGCCCAAGGGCGCCGAACTCACCCACGGCGGACTCGCGCGGAACGCCGAGGTCACCGCGCGCACTCTGCTCGAGATCGGGCCCGCCGACGTGGTGATGGGATGTCTGCCGCTCTTCCACGTGTTCGGCCTGACCTGCGGGCTGAACGCCGCCGTGTCGGTCGGTGCGACCCTCACGCTGATCCCGCGGTTCGAGCCACGCAAGGCGCTCGAGGTGGTCGAACGTGACGGCGTCACCGTCTTCGAGGGTGTCCCGACGATGTACTCGGCGCTGCTCGGCGTGGCGTCCGAGTTCCCGAAGTCGGCTACCGCGACCCTCCGCGTCTGCGTGTCCGGCGGCGCGGCGCTGCCGGTGCAGGTGCTCACCGACTTCGAGGAGGCCGTCGGGGCCGTGGTCCTCGAAGGGTACGGACTGTCGGAGACCTCCCCCGTCGCCTCGTTCAACCACCCCGGCCGGGAACGCAAACCCGGCACGATCGGCACCCCCATCGAGGGCGTCGAGATGCGCGTGGTCGACGACGCGGGCGCCGAGGCGGCGCAGGGCGAACCCGGCGAGATCCAGATCCGCGGCGGCAATGTGATGAAGGGCTACTGGAACCTGCCCGACGCCACGGCGGCGGCCGTCTCCACGGACGGCTGGTTCGCCACCGGGGACATCGGAAAGGCCGACGAGGACGGGTATTTCATCATCGTCGACCGGAAGAAGGACCTGATCATCCGTGGCGGTCTCAACGTCTACCCCCGCGAGGTCGAGGAAGTGCTCTACGAGCACCCCGCGGTGGCCGAGGCGGCCGTCGTCGGTGTTCCGCACGAGTCCCTCGGCGAGGAGATCGGCGCCGCGATCGCGCTCAAAGCGGGTGCGCACGCCGATCCCGCCGAACTGCGCGACTTCGTCAAGACCCGGGTCGCCGCCTACAAGTACCCGCGCGAGATCTGGCTCGTCGACACCCTCCCCAAGGGCCCGACCGGCAAGATCGTCCGCCGCGAGATCACCATCCCTGCATCCACCACCGAAAGCACCGCACCGTGACCACTGCGCCCTCGTTCACCAGCCCCGACGAACTCGCCGTCCCCCTCGACCTCCTGCTCACGAAGCCGACGCGCGGACTCCCGGCGAGAATGCAGCCGAACAGTTCGTGGACCCGATTCGGGTTCGAACTCGCCAAGCAACCGCGCACGCTCGCCTCCCGGGGCGGCGCACTCGCACGTGAGCTCGGCGCGATCGCCGCCGGCCGGTCCGACCGCGCCCCGGCCAAGGCGGACAAGCGTTTCAGCGACGTCGCGTGGCAGCAGAATCCACTGCTCCGTCGCACCATGCAGGCCTATCTCGCGGCGGCGCACACCAGCGATGCCCTGCTCGCCGACGCCGCGCTGGACTGGCGGGACACCGAGAAGATCCGGTTCGTCCTCGACAACATCGTCGAGGGCCTGTCCCCGACCAACAGCCCGCTCCTCAGCCCGCTCGGGTGGAAGGCCCTGATCGACACCGGCGGTCTCAGCGCCGTCCGGGGATTGCGTGCCTTCGCCCGGGACATGAGTTCCCAGCCGCGGGTGCCCGCCATGGTCGAGCCCGACGCGTTCGCGGTCGGTGAGACCGTCGCCACCACCAAGGGCGCGGTGGTGCTCCAGACCCGGGCCTTCGAGCTGATCCATTACACACCGCAGACGCCGACCGTCCGCTCGACGCCGCTCCTGATCGTGCCCCCGGTGATCAACAAGTACTACATCCTCGACATCGCTCCGGGACGGAGCATGATCGAATACCTGCTGCAGCAGGGCCAACAGGTGTTCACGATCTCGTGGCGCAATCCTCTTGCCCGCCATCGCAGTTGGGGCACCGACGCCTACGGCCAGGCGATCATCGACGCACTCGACGCGGTGGAGAAGATCACCGGTGCCGATCGCACGCACCTGCTGGCCACCTGCTCGGGCGGCATCCTGGCCGCCATGACGGCGGCCCATCTCACCGAGATCGGCGAGGGCGACCGGATCGCCGGGCTGGCGCTCGCCGTCACCGTGCTGGACCAGAACCGGGCCGGGTTCGCCTCGGCCGCGCTGAGCGAACGCGCCGCGAGCGCCGCGATCCGGGCCTCGTCCGCGCAGGGATACCTCGACGGTCGCACACTGGCCGAGGTGTTCGCCTGGCTGCGCCCGACCGACCTGGTCTGGCGGTACTGGGTCAACAACTACGTGCAGGGACGTCGTCCGGCGGCCTTCGACGTGCTGTTCTGGAACTCCGACACCACCCGGATGACGGCCGCCCTCCACCGCGACCTCGTGATGATGGCCCTGCGGAACGCACTCACCACCCCCGGAGCGGTGAGCATGCTGGGCACCCCCGTCGATCTGTCGACGGTCACCGCCGACGCGTACGTGATCGGCGGTATCGCCGACCACATCAGCCCGTGGCAGTCCGCATACCGCAGCGCCCGCCTGCTCGGCAGCAAGGACAACCGATTCGTCCTCTCGTCGAGCGGCCACATCGCCTCGATGGTCAACCCGCCTGACAACCCGCGCGCGTCGTTTCGTTTCGCCCAGGCCGACCACGAGACCCCCGAACAGTGGCTGGAAACCGCCCAGACGGCCTCGGACTCGTGGTGGCCCGACTACGCGCAGTGGCTCGGTGAGCGCAGCGGCCCCGAGATCGACGCTCCGCAGAGCCTCGGCGCCGGCGAGTATCCGCCCGTGGCCCCGGCCCCCGGCACCTACGTGCACCAGAACTGACACCCGACACACCCGGAGACAACCATGACCCTTCACCTTTACGACATCGAGGGAGCGCAACGGCCGGCGTGCATCGCCGAGGTCGTGGTGCTGTACCGATGAGTGTGACCGAATTGTTTGCAGACCGCGGCGGGGACGACACGTACGTCGTCCCCGTCGGCGGCCAGCGGATCCGGGTGAAGGTCCGTCGCGGAACCGGGGTGCCCCTGGTGTTGTGCAACGGGATCGGCGCCGGATTCGAGGTACTCGAACCCCTGGTGGGCAAGCTGGATCCGGAACGGGCGATCGTCCGGTTCGACGTTCCGGGAACCGGTGGGTCGCCCGCCTCGCCCCTGCCGTACGGGTTCCCCTACCTCGCGTGGGTGCTGGGCCGGTTGCTCACCACACTGGGTACGGGCGTCGTGGACGTCCTGGGGCTGTCCTGGGGCGGCGCCCTCGCCCAGCAGTTCGCCCTGCAGAACCCGTCCCGCTGCCGGCGGCTGGTTCTCGTGGCGACGGGGACCGGAGTGCTCATGGTTCCGGGCAGTCCCCGGGTGCTGGCGAAGATGCTGACGCCGCGCCGGTTCACCGACCCCGACTACGCCGCCTCGATCGCCGGCGACCTGTACGGCGGGACCGCGCACCGCAGGGGTGACGACGTCGCGAAATTGTTCCTGCAGCAACTCCACGCCGGTTCCCTCGTCGGCTACCTCCACCAACTGCTGGCCGGATCGGTGTGGACCAGTCTGCCGGTGTTGCCCCTGATTCGGCAGCAGACGCTGATCGTCGCGGGTACCGACGACCCCATCATCCCGGTCGTCAACGCGCACATCATGAATCGACTCTTGCCGAATGCGACGCTGCACCTGCACTCCGGTGGGCACATCGACATCGTCACCAACGCAGGCGCGCTGGCGCCGGTGATCGGTGCCTTCCTGCGTTGATCGGGCTCAGGCCGTCAACACCAGACCCGACGTCGGAACGCCCGTCCCGGCGGTGACGAGGACGTTCTGCGCACCGGAGACCTGGTTGACGGACGTGCCGCGGATCTGCCGCACCCCCTCGGCGATGCCGTTCATGCCGTGGATGTAGGCCTCCCCGAGCTGGCCTCCGTGGGTGTTGAGCGGCAGGCTGCCGTCGAGTTCGATGGTGCCGTCGGCGATGAAGTCCCTGGCCTCGCCGCGACCGCAGAAGCCGAGCTCTTCGAGCTGCATCAATACGTAGGGTGTGAAGTGGTCGTACAGGATCGCCAGGTCCATGTCCTGTGGTCCGAGTCCGGCCTGATCCCACAGCTGCCTGCCGACCAGCTCCATCTCGGGCAGTCCCGCGAGTTCGGGCCGGTAGTAGCTGGTCATGATGTACTGGTCGCTGCCGCTCCCCTGCGCCGCCGCCGTGATCACGACCGGTTTCTGCCTCAGATCCTTCGCCCGCTCCGGCGACGTGACCACGATCGCGATGCCGCCGTCGGACTCCTGACAGCAGTCGAGCAGGTGCAGCGGTTCGGCGATGAAGCGGGAATTCTGGTGGTCCTCGAGGGTGATCGGCTTGCCGTGGAAGAAGGCGTTCGGATTGGTGGCCGCGTGCTTGCGGTCGGTGACCGCGACCCGGCCGAAGTCCTCACTCGTGGCGCCGTATTCGTGCATGTACCGCTGCGCGACCATCGCGACGAACGCCGCAGGCGTCGACAGGCCGTGCGGGTAGGAGAACGCGTTGTCGGTACCGGACGAGTTCACCTGCTGCACCAGACCGGAGTTCACCTGCCCGAACCGCATCCCCGACCGCTCGTTGAACGCCCTATACGCCACCACCACGTCGGCGACGCCGGTGGCCACGGCCATCGCGGCCTGCTGCACGGTCGCGCACGCCGCGCCACCGCCGTAGTGGATGCGACTGAAGAACTTCAGGTCCGGGATGCCTACCGAACGGGCCACGGCCGCTTCGGTGTTGGTGTCCATCGTGAAGGACGTCAGCCCGTCGACGTCCGCCGGTGTCAGCCCGGCGTCCTCGAGCGCCGCCGTCACGGCCTCCGCCGCCAGCCGCAATTCGCTGCGGCCCGAATCCTTCGAGAAGTCGGTGGCGCCGATCCCGGCGATGACAGCCTTGCCCGACAGCCCGCTCATGCACCCGCTCCGTTCGTGCGTCCGTCCAGGACGAGGGTCACCTTCGACGTGATGTGGTCGCCGAGACCGTTCTTCCCGACGACGTCGAGCGTGACGACGCCGTCGTCCACCGACGCCACCGTGCCGCTCAGCGTGAGCGTGTCGTAGGCGTACCACGGAACCCCGAGGCGCAGCGCGATCGACCTGATCACCGCGGTCGGTCCCGCCCAGTCCGTGACGAACCGCTGCACCAGACCGGTGTCTGTGAGGATGTTGACGAAGATGTCCTTCGATCCGCGCTGCTGCGCCAGGTCGCGGTCGTGGTGGACGTCCTGGAAGTCGCGCGTCGCGAGCGCGGCCGAGACGACGAACGTCGGGTCGCCGGTGACGGACAGTTCCGGAAGCGTCGTTCCCACGACGACATCGAGAGTGGACGTCATGACTGCTCCTTCGCTCCGCGCTGCCACGCGTACAGGGTCCACGGCGCGCCGCCCGTCTCTTCGTCGCCGGGGAAGTCGAGGTAGATCGCCTCCACCGGCATCCCGATCGTCACGTCGGCGGGCTCGACCCCGCGTAGTTCGCCGAGCATGCGGACGCCTTCCTCCAGTTCGACCAGCGCCACCACGAACGGCAGCGAACGGCCCGGGACCTTCGGCGCGTGGTGGACGACGTAACTGAACACCGTGCCGCGGCCCGACGCGACGACGTAGTCCGTCGCCTCCGCCTTGTCCTTCCACAGCGCGGGCACCGGCGGATGCTGCAGCGACCCGTCCTCGCGTTGCTGGATCCGCAGTTCGTGCGCGGCCACACCGTCCCAGAAGAACTGGGTGTCCTGGGAGGCGCTGGGCCGCATCATCCTCGACGGGTCCAGGTCGTCGTAGGACGCACCGCGGCCGTTCCCCGACGGCCCGGGCCGGTCGGTTCTCGGCATGAACTTCAGGATCCGGAACAGCATCTCGGCCACCGGTTCGCCTGCGGCGTCGCGCCACACACTGCGGGTGTTGAAGAACCACCCCTCGCCGAGGCCCGTCTTCTTCGGGCCCACCACGTCCTCGAGGGTCGTGGTGATGGTGACCTCCTCGCCGACCGTCAGGTAGCGGTGGTAGATCTGATCGCAGTTGGTGGCGACGACGGACGTGAACCCGGCCTCGTCGAGGATGGTCGTCATGCGCCCGAGCGGGTCGTCGGTTTGCCGAACGGCGTTCAGGCCCTGCATCGTCCACACCTGCGCCATAGCGGGCGGGGCGACGATGCCGTCGTGTCCGGCTGCCCGCGCCGCCGCCTCGTCGACGTAGATCGGATTCTTGTCGCCGATCGCCTCCACCCAATTGCGAATCATCGGCAGGTTGATCGGGTCCCGCCCGGGCCGGGGAGCGCTCGGGCCCGCCGACCGGACCTCTTCTGCGGCAGCGAGAATCTGTTCGGAACTCATATCGCGCGGCGCTCCTATCGCGGGACTCTGGGAAGTTTCAGGCCGGCTGTCGCGATCAGCTCGCGCATCACCTCGTTGACGCCGCCGCCGAACGTGATGACGAGATTGCGTTTCACCTGCATGTCGAGCCACCTCACGAGGTCGGCGGTCGCCGGCTCGGACGGATCGCCGTAACGTCCGACGATCTCCTCTACGAGCCTGCCGATACGCTGAATGCGTTCGGTGGCGAACACTTTCGTCGCCGACGCGTCGGCGATGTCGACGGCATCCGACTCACTGGACGCCACCTGCCAGTTGAGGAGTTCGTTGAGGCGGTACGTCGCGTGGATCTCGCCGAGCGCGCGCCGCACGTCCGGTTCGCCGAGCAGGTCGTGCGCGACCGCCCAGTTGCGGACGCGGTCGTAGAGTCCCCCGACCCGGCCGGCGGGCCCGAGCATGACGCGTTCGTGGTTGAGCTGGGTGGTGATCAGGCGCCATCCCTGGTTTTCCTCGCCCACCAGCATGTTCGCGGGCACCCGGACGTCGGCGTAGTACGTGGCGTTGACGTGGTGCGCGCCGTCGCACGTGATGATCGGCGTCCAGCTGTAACCGGGGTCCTTGGTGTCCATGATCAGGATGGAGATGCCGCGGTGCCGCGAGTCGGCCGAACCGGTGCGGACGGCGAGCCACAGGTAGTCGGCATCGTGGCCGCCGGTGGTGAAGATCTTCTGGCCGTTGACGATGTACTCGTCCCCCACCCGGGTGGCCGTGGTCCGCAGCGCCGCCAGGTCGGTACCCGCCTCGGGTTCGGTGTAGCCGATCGCGAAATGCACCTCGCCCGCCAGGATCGCGGGCAGGAACTTGCGCTTCTGCTCCTCGGTGCCGTAGGTCTGCAGCGTCGGCCCGACCGTCTGCAGCGTCACCGAGGGCAGCGGAACATCGGCGCGCACAGCCTCGTTCACGAAGATCTGCTGCTCGATCTCTCCGAAACCGCGACCGCCGAACTCCACCGGCCAGCCCACCCCGAGCCAGCCGTCCTTCCCCATCCGGCGGATGACCTCGCGGTAGGTGGCGCCGTGGCGCTCGGTGCGCATCACCTCCGCCTCGGCCGGGGAGATCAGCCCGGAGAAGTAGCGCCGGAGTTCCGCCTGCAGCTCCCGCTGCTCGTCGGTCAGATCGATGAACACCGGGCCCCCACGAGGTCGAGTCGGTACGAGGCGCCGCCCACGAGGCGGGCCAGGTCTTTGGCGGTCGAGTAGTAGCGGTGCAGCGGGTACGTCACGTCGACGCCGATCCCGCCGTGCAGGTGGTGCAGCACCTGCATGGCGGCGGGCACCTCGGCGGCGATCCAGTAGGCCATCACGTCCAGATCGTCCTGTGCGTCCAGGCCCTCGGACACCCGCCAGGACGCCGCGAGCGCCGACACGTGCAGGGTGCGGGACGTGACGTAGACGTCGGCGATCTGCTGCGAGACGGCCTGGAACGTCGCGAGCGGCTTGCCGAACTGGTGCCGGGTGGCCAGGTGCTCGCCCGCCAGAACCGTTGCACCGGAGAGCAGTCCGTCGGCCACCGCCCCGATCGACGCCAGCGCGATCCGGTACAGCGTCTGCACCGCGTTGTCGCCGGCGGCGAGCAGTTCGCCTTTGGCCCGGTCGAACGTGATCGCGAATTCGGGACTATCCGACGCCGTGGGTGTCGGTGTGAGCGTGACGCCGTCCTCGCCCGGATCGACCAGCACCACCCCGGCGTCCGTCGGCACCAGGATCCGGTGCGCGTGCTCGGCGAACGGGACCGCGAGTACGCGACCGGTGACGGAGTGGCCGTCGCCGTCCACGACCGCGGTCACCGACGGCCGTGCCGGGAACTGCGCCCCGGGTTCGGCGAGCGCCGCGGTGAACGTGCGACCGTCGGCGAGACCGGTGAGCAGGGCGTCCTGTTGCGCGTCGTCGCCCAGCGCGACGATGGGCAGCACCCCGAATCCGAGCGTCGCCAGCGCAGGAACCTGCGCCGCATTCCGCCCGACCTCGGTGAGCAGCGCGCCGACGTCGGTGACCGAGAGCCCTTCGCCGCCGAGACGTTCCGGCAGCGCGAGGGTCAGCAGGTCGGCGTCGGCGAATGCGGCCCAGAGGGCGTCGCCGTCGAGGTCGCGGGCCAGCAGTCCGGCCGCGACCTGGGCCACGGCCTCCTGGGTTTCGTCTCGAGTGAAGTCCACGCTGACAATCCCACCTTCGATTTAGAACGTGTTCTAGTTGTATCACCATCCCGGAGCCCGCGAAAGGCCGAGCGCGACCCGGCTCAGCCGCGCGGCAGCCCTAGAATCCGCTCGGCCGCCACGGTCAGCAGGATCTGCGTCGTTCCGCCGGCGATGGAGAGGCAGCGGGTGTTCAGGAACTCGCGCGCGAGCGGACCCTCCACCCAGCCGTCCGTGCCGCCGAGTTCCATCGCGAATTCCGCGACCGCCTGCCGTTGACGGACGCCCACCAGCTTGCGGACGCTCGATTCGGGCCCGGGGTCCTGGCCGTCCAGCTGCCGGAGGGTGGTGCGCAGTTCGAGTTGCGAGCCGACGAGCGCGGTGCCGATGAGCCGGCCGAGCGTGTCGTCGGTGACCGGGTCGCCGTCACCCGCGAGCGCGAGCAGTTCCTCCACCGCCGCACCGAGCGAGGAGCCCCCGCCCATCGCGACCCGCTCGTTCGCCAGCGTGGTGCGGGCCAGCTTCCAGCCGTCGCCGAGACTCCCGACCACCAGGTCGTCCGGCACGAACACGTCCTCGAGGTGCACCTCGTTGAACAGGGCGTCGCCGGTGATCTCGCGCAGCGGCGAGACGGTGATGCCGGGGGTCGTCATGTCGACGAGGAAGTAGCTGATGCCCTTGTGCTTGGGCGCGTCCTTGTCGGTGCGCGCCAGGCAGATCGCCCAGTCCGCCTCCTGCGCCCGCGACGTCCACACCTTCTGGCCGTTCAGCCGCCACCCGCCGTCCACCTTCTCCGCCGACGTGCGCAGCGCCGCCAGGTCGGAGCCGGCGCCGGGTTCGCTGAACAGCTGGCACCAGACGATCTCGCCGCGCAGCGTCGGGGTGGCGAAACGCTCGATCTGCTCGGCGCTGCCGTGCTCGAGGATGGTCGGCACGGCCCACCAGCCGATCACGAGGTCGGGTCTGCCGACCCTGGCCGCCGCCAACTCCTCCTCGATCAGGATCTGCTCCGCGGCGCGCGCACCTCGCCCGTAGGGCACGGGCCAGTGCGGCGCCAGGTAACCCGACTCGGCCAGGGCCGCGCGTCGCTCCGACTCCGGCCGGGCCACCAGCGCGGCGATGTCGGCGCGGATCCGCGCCCGCTCCTCTCCCAGGCCCGTCAGGTCGATCGACAGGTGCCGGCGAGCACCGGCCCGGGTCAGTTCCGTGACCCGCGACCGCCACTGGGCGGAGCCGCCGAGCAGCTGTCGCAGCGACGTCGCCCGGCGCAGGTAGAAGTGCGCGTCGTGCTCCCACGTGAAGCCGATGCCGCCGAGCACCTGGATGCAGTCCTTGGCGGTTTCGACGGCGGCGTCGAGCGTGATCGTCGCCGCCACCGCGGCCGCGACCGGCAGCTCGCCGCCGTCCGCGTCCCACGCGTCCTCCGCCGCCACGGCCGCGTCCCAGGCCGCCGCCGCGGACTGTTCGACGCGGCACAGCATCTCCGCGCACAGGTGCTTGATCGCCTGGAACGATCCGATGGGTTTGCCGAACTGCTCGCGAATCTTGGCGTACTCCACCGCCGTTCGCAGACACCAGGCCGCGATGCCGGACGCCTCCGCGGCGGCCAGGGTCGCGGCGAGGTCGGGCACCAGCCCGTCCCGCACCCCCGCGACCACGCGGTCGGCCGCCACCGCCACCCCGTCGCACCGCACCCGCGCGAGCGGACGGCTCTTGTCGATCGTGTCGGCGACCGTGATGTCGAGACCGTCGGATTCGCCGTCGACCAGGCACCACACGACCCCTTCGCCCGTGTCGGCCGGCAGCAGCACGGTCACTCCCGTGTCGCCGCCGATCGCGAAGCCGGCGTCGCCGGTGACCGTCAACCCGCCGTCGGCGCCGAGGGTCGCGTTCACCGGGGAGTTGCCGAGAGCCACCGCGCACGGCATCGCGCCGTCGGCGAGGTCCTCGGACCATCGTTTCGCGGCGGCGCCGGAGCTGCGGCCGACGACGAGAGCGGCCAGAGCGGTGGAGAGAACAGGGCCCGGGACGAGTTCGGTCGCGGCCTGTTCGAGCATCGCGGCGAGATCGACGATCTCCGCCCCCGACCCACCGACCTCTTCGGGCACGGCGACCGAGAAAATTCCGAGCGAAGAGAAGGACGGCCACGACGTGTGCCACGAATCTGCTGGTCCTTGCCGTACTGTGGCCAGCGGATCCGTCGACCGCGCCCACGCCTGGATCGCACCCGCTGCAGCTCTCTGTTCCTCGGTGGTGGCGATAGTCACAACGGGTATCCGCCTCTCCTGAATGACACATTTGTCTAGAACGTGTTCTAATATGACACCTGGCCATGAGTCAAGGCGCGAAGGAAAACAGGTAATGACGACCAGCTCTCGATCACGGTCCACGACGGTCGCTGCGGCGACGCTGGGCGAGGACGATCTCAGTTCCAACGCGCAGAAGGAACGGCGCAAGCGGATCCTCGACGCGACCCTGGCCCTGGCGTCCAAGGGCGGATACGAAGCCGTGCAGATGCGGGCCGTCGCCGAGCGCGCCGACGTCGCCGTGGGAACGCTGTATCGCTACTTCCCGTCCAAGGTGCACCTGCTGGTGTCGGCACTCGCCCGCGAGTTCGAGCGGATCGACTCCCGCGGAAAGAACCCGCCGGGCCGCAACCCCCTCGAGCGGATGCAGCTGATCCTCAGTCAGATCACCCGGGCCATGCAGCGCGACCCGCTGCTGACCGAGGCCATGACGCGCGCGTTCATGTTCGCCGACGCGTCCGCCGCCGCCGAGGTCGATCAGGTGGGCAAGCTGATGGACCGGCTGTTCGCCCGCGCGATGACGGACACCGAACCCACCGAGGACCAGCTGGCCGTCGCCCGCGTCATCTCCGACGTATGGCTGTCGAACCTGGTGGCCTGGCTCACACGGCGCTCGTCCGCGACCGATGTGGCGAATCGGCTCGAACTCACCGTCGAACTGCTGCTCGGTGACGGGAGCCGCAGACCCGAATAGGACGCGATCGGGGCACAGCCCCGGCCGAGAACGCGCTCACATCCGTCACATCCCCTAGATTTGAACGTGTGAGCGCCCATGATCTGCCCATCGAACTTCGTCGTGCCCTCTCCCGGGTCGCACGGACCCCTCGCCTGCTCGTCGCGTCCGATTACGACGGCACGATGGCCCCCATCGTCTCCGACCCCGAAAAGGCGTTTCCCCACGCCGAATCGGTGCGCGCTCTCCGCGCCCTGGCCAGCCTCGCCGGAACCACGGCGGCCGTGATCTCGGGCCGGGCGCTCAAGGACCTCGCCGCGCTGTCGCGGCTGCCCGCCGAGGTTCAACTGGTCGGCAGCCACGGTTCGGAATTCGACATCGGGTTCATCCACGCGATCGACGCCGACGCCAAGAAGCTTCTCGGCGAGATCACCGAGGAACTCACCCGGATCGCCGGCCTGCACGCCGGCACGTCGGTGGAGGCGAAGCCGGCGAGCGTCGCCCTGCACGTCCGCAACGCCGACGCCGAGGAAGGCGCCCGGGCCCTGGCCGCGGTGCGCGCCGACGCCGGGCAGCGGGTGGGCGTGCAGGTCACCGAAGGCAAGTCCGTCATCGAACTGGCCGTCGTCGCCACCGACAAAGGCCACGCCCTCGACCTGATCCGCCACCAGGACGGCGCGACCGCGGCCGTGTTCGTCGGCGACGACGTCACCGACGAGAAGGCGTTCGCCCGTCTCCAGGGTCCCGACCTCGGTGTGAAGGTCGGCCCCGGCGAGAGCCTCGCCGAATTCCGGGTGTCGACCACCGAGGACGTCGCCGCGGCCCTCGCGTTCCTGCTCGAGGAGCGCCGCACCTGGCTGTCCGGGGCGCACGCGCCGCCGATCGAGCGCCTCACCATGCTGGCCAGCCCCCGGACCGTCGCCCTCGTCACGCCGGACGCGACCCTCACATGGCTGTGTCACCCCGAACCCGACTCTGCTTCCGTCTTCGCGCACCTGCTCGGCGGACCGGAGGCCGGCCATTTCAGCGTCGGCCCGCACCGCAGCGCCCTGCCGCTGAGCCAGCGGTACATCGACAGCACGATGACCGTCCAGACCCGGTGGGCCAGCCTCTCCGTCACCGACTACCTGCCGCACGACGTCCGCCTGGGCCGCACCGACCTCACCCGGGTGATCAGCGGGCAGGCTGCCGCCGTCGTGACGTTCGCCCCGCGGCCCGAGTTCGGTCAGGGCCAGGTCATCCTCGAGGCGGTCAGCGAGGGACTGCGGGTGCACGGCACCAACGAGCCGATCGTGTTGCGCTCCCCCGGCGTGCAGTGGAACGTCACCTCCGACGGCAACCAGCAGACCGCGCATGCCGTCGTCGATCCGTCCGGCGGCGACGTCGTCCTGGAATTGCGTTGCGGCACCGAGGAGCTCGGACCCTCCGAGACCCCGGAGGCGGAACGCCGCGCGCTCGCCGAATCGTACTGGTCGGACTGGGCGAAGAGCCTGACCCTGCCCACGCTGAAACCCGACCTGATGAAGCGTTCCGCGCTCACTCTCCGCGGCCTGGTGCACGTCGACTCCGGCGCGATCATGGCGGCGGCCACCACGTCGCTGCCCGAGGAGATCGGCGGCGTCCGCAACTGGGACTACCGGTACTGCTGGCTCCGCGACGCGGCGCTCACCGCGTCCGCGCTCGTCAGCCTCGGTTCGCTCGGCGAGGCCGAGGGCTACCTCGACTGGGTGCACGACGTCCTCGAGACGCTGCCCGGCCCCGAACGCCTGCACCCCCTGTACACGCTGCACGGCGGTGGTCTGCCACCCGAGGCCGTCATCGACTCGCTGCCCGGGTACGCAGGATCGCGTCCCGTCCGCATCGGCAACGCGGCCAACCAGCAGGTGCAACTCGACGTGTTCGGCCCCATCGTCGAACTCATCCACGACCTCTCCCACGCCCGCGAGACGCAGGGCGCGACGGTGGCGCTCAACGACCGCGACTGGGAACTGGTCTGCGCCATGGTCGAGGCCGTGGAGCGGCGCTGGTTCGAACCCGACCACGGCATCTGGGAGATCCGCGACAACCCGCGGCACCACGTGTATTCCAAGGTGATGGGGTGGGTCACCATCGACCGCGCGGTGGCGCTGGCCGAGCACTTCGGGCGCGACGTCGAACCCGGTTGGATACCGTTGCGCGACAAGATCGCGGACGAGGTGCGCGAGAAGGGCTGGAAGGACGAGGTCCGCTCGTACACCGCCGCCTACGACGGCACCGACCTCGACGCCGCCACCCTCTATATCGGACTGTCCGGGCTGATCGACCCGTCGGACGAGAAGTTCGCGGCCACGGTCACGGCCACGGAGGCGGAACTGCGCAGCGGCTCCACCGTGTACCGCTACCACCACGACGACGGACTGCCCGGCACCGAGGGCGGGTTCCACCTCTGCGCGGCGTGGCTGGTGGAGGCGTACCTGCTGATCGGTCAGCGGTCGCAGGCGGAGGCGTTGTTCGCGCAACTGGTCGACGCCGCCGGGCCGACCGGGTTGCTCAGCGAGGAGTACGACCCCGTCGCCGAGCGGTCGCTGGGCAACCACCCCCAGGCGTACAGCCACCTGGGACTGCTGCGCTGCGCTCAGCTCCTGGCGTGAGCCGGAGGCCGGGTCAGCGTCTGGCGGGCCCGGCCGTCGAACCGCGCAGCAGTTCGGTCTCGAGCATCTCGACGGTCGCGACGCCGGAGTGCGACGGCGACATGAGCAGGGCCCCGGCCCGGCGGCCCTTCTCCTCCTGCGGTTGCCGCACCGTGGTCAGGCCCTCGCGCAGTGCGTCGTCGACGCCGTCGAATCCGGTGACCGACAGCTGACCGGGCACGTCGATGCCCTGCCAGCGCGCCCAGTCCAGCGCGCCGAGCGCGAGGACGTCGGTGGTGCACACGAGCGCGGTGATCCGCGGATTCACGGCGAGCGCCTGCGCGGCACCGGCATGCCCCGACTTGCCGGTGTGCTCGAACCGCTCGATGACGGTGAGGGTGGCGGGGTCCAGGCCGGCGTCGGACATGGCGTCGCGCACGCCCTCGATGCGTTCGCGCTGGACGTGGAAGTTCGGCGACCGCAGCCGCTCGGCGTCGGCGACCCCGTCCGCGCGGTCGCGCCCCAGCCTCATGCTCAGCACGCCGATGTCGCGGTGGCCGAGGCCGATGAGGTAGTCGGCGAGACCGCGCATCGCGCCGCGGTCGTCGATGCCCACGAGCGACGCACCGGGGATCTCCCGCGGCTGATCGCAGACGACCATCGGCAGGTGCCGTTCGTACACCGCCGCGAGGTACGGGTCGTCGTCGGCCACCGAGTACACGACGAACCCGTCGACACCCGCCTGCTGCACGACCGCCGCGGCGTCCGCCTCCTCCCGGCCCGGGCCCGCCGGGATCAGGAGCAGGCCCTGCCCGGCGGCCTCACACGACTCGGCCAGCCCGGACAGGAAGCTCATCGCGGCGGGGTCGCGGAAGGAGTAGCTGAGGGCCTCGGTGAGCAGTAGTCCCACGGCGCCGGCCTTGCGGGTGCGCAGTGACCGGGCCACCGGGTCGGGGCCCGGGTAGCCGCGGCGCTTCGCCGCCTGCAGCACCCGGTCGCGGAGTTCGGCGGAAAGCTGATCGGGCCGGTTGTAGGCGTTGGACACCGTCGTTCGCGAAATGTTGAGCTCGGCCGCGAGCGACGCCAGCGTGGCTTGGCGACGTGGCTGTCGAGACCTGGGCATAGGGGGACGTTAGTACCTGGTGCCGGTTCGGGCTCGTCGGGGCTGCACCGAAAGTGCACTACCAGGACCGATCCGCTAAAGTGCAACGGTAACGGTTTCCAATAGCGTTTAGCGATTCGTTCTGTCAGGAGTTCTCTGTGCGCGCTTCCTCAGGTTTTCGTGCAGCCACGGCGGCCGTCGGGCTGTCGTTCGCCGCGGCCCTCACCCTCACCGCGTGCGGCTCCGACACAACCGGCGACGGCACCCTGACCGTCGTCGCGTCGACGAACGTGTGGGGCAGCGTCGCCCAGGCTGTCGCCGGCGACAAGGTCGACGTCACCTCGATCATCACCGAACCGTCGTCCGACCCGCACTCCTTCGAGGCCAGCCCCACCGACGCCGCCAAGCTCACCGACGCGTCGCTGATCGTCTACAACGGCGGCGGATACGACCACTTCGTCGACGACATCATCGGCACCGGCAACAGCGACCAACTCACGGTCAACGCGTTCGACCTCCTCGAGGGCGGCGCGCACGCGGGCGAGGACGAGCACTCGGACGGCGGCGATTCGCACGAGGGCCACGACCACGGCGACGTCAACGAACACGTCTGGTTCGACGTCGACACCGTCGACGCCACCGCGCAGTCCATCGCCGACAAGCTCGGCCAACTCGACCCCGACAACGCCGACGCCTACCAGGCCAACGCCGCCACCTTCCACGGTCAGCTCGAGCAGATCTCCGCGATCACCGACGGCATCGCGGCAGCGCACAAAGACGCACCTGTCGCGCAGACCGAACCGATCGCCTACTACCTGCTCCAGTCCGCAGGCCTGAAGGACGTCACCCCGCCCGAGTTCACGAGCGCCATCGAGAACGGCAACGACCCCGCGCCCGCCGCCATCGCCGCGACACGGCAACTGCTCACCGGCAAGCAGGTGCAGGCCCTCGTCTACAACGTGCAGACACAGGACCGGGTCACCCAGGACGTGCGCGCCACGGCCGAGTCGGCGGACATCCCCGTCGTCGAGGTGACCGAAACCCTGCCCGAAGGCCTGGACTACATTCAGTGGCAGACCAACACCGCCGAGTCGCTCGCCGCGGCTCTGCAATAGAACTGATCGGCTTGTGACAGAACCCACTTCGACGAACGCCGGCAACGGTCGCGTCCCCGCACTGGAATTGACGGGGGCGCGACTGTCCTTCGGCGAACGCACGCTCTGGCAGGACCTCGACCTCACCGTGGAACCCGGCGAATTCGTCGCCGTCCTCGGACCCAACGGGTCGGGCAAGACGTCGCTGCTGAAGGTGCTGCTCGGTCAGCTCGCCCTCAGCTCCGGCACCGCCCGCATCGCCGGTACCCCGGCGCGGAAGGGCAATTCGCACGTCGGGTACATCCCCCAGCAGAAGTCGCTCGACGACGGGTTGCCGCTCCGCGGCCGCGACCTCGTCGGACTCGGCGTCGACGGCCACCAGTGGGGAACCGGTCTCCTCCGGCGCGGGCGGCGCCGGGCCATCGTCGACGCGGCGATCGCCGAGGTCGGCGCCCAGCACTACGCGGACGCGCCGATCGGCTCCATGTCCGGAGGCGAGCAGCAGCGGCTGCGGATCGCGCAGGCCCTCGTCGGCAACCCGCAGATCCTGCTGTGCGACGAGCCGCTGCTCAGCCTCGACCTGGCCAACCAGAACCTCGTCTCCGGACTCATCGACCGGCGGCGCCGCACCCACGACACCGCGGTCCTGTTCGTCACCCACGAGATCAACCCGATCCTCCCCCTCGTCGACCGCGTGCTCTACCTCGTCGACGGCCAGTTCCGCATCGGCAAACCGGAAGAGGTCATGACGTCGGAGGTGCTGTCCGAGCTGTACCGCACCGACGTCGAGGTGCTGCACGTACGCGGCCGCCTCGTCGTGATCGGCACCGGCGACGCCATCGACGCCCTCGGCAGCGCGGGCGGCCTCCGCCCCGGCGAGGGTGTGCACCACACGGACGAGGGACACGCATGAGCAACAAATTCACCGACGCCATGTCACGCATGTTCGACGTCTCCGCCACCGTCGACCTCCTGCACTACGACTTCGTGCAGCAGGCCTTGATCGCCGGCGCCATCCTCGGCCTCCTCGCAGGAGCCATCGGACCGCTGATCGTGAGCAGGCAGATGTCGTTCGCCGTGCACGGCACCAGCGAGCTGTCCCTGACCGGCGCATCCGCTGCCCTGCTCATCGGCGTCAGCGTCGGGGCAGGCGCCATCGCCGGGTCGGTGGTCGCGGCCGTCCTGTTCGGGCTGCTCGGCGCGAAGGCCCGCGACCGTGACTCCGTGATCGGCGTGATCATGGCATTCGGGCTCGGCCTGTCCGTGCTGTTCATCTGGTCGTACCAGGGGCGCACCGGCACCAGTTTCTCGCTGCTGATCGGCCAGATCGTCGCACCCGGCGACAGCGGCCTGCAGTTGCTGCTGCTGTGCGCCGTGCTCGTCATCGGAGTCCTCGGCCTGATCTACCGTCCCCTCCTGTTCGCGAGCACCGACCCCGACGTCGCCGAAGCCCGCGGAGTCCCCGTGCGCGCCCTGTCGATCGTGTTCGCCGTCCTCGTCGGCATCACCGCCGCCCTCGGCGTCCAGATCGTCGGCGCACTACTCGTCATGGCACTGCTCATCACCCCCGCCGCAGCCGCCGCCTACGTCACCGCCAGCCCCCTCAAGGCGACCATCCTGTCGATCGTGTTCGCCGAACTCGCCGCCGTCGGCGGCATCCTGCTGTCCCTCGCACCCGGCGTGCCCGTGTCCAGCTTCGTCACCACGATCTCGTTCGTCATCTACCTCGCCTGCCGACTCAGCGGGTCCTCACGACGCAAGAACGCCGGACGCATCGCCCACACCCACGCACACACGCACTGAGCCGCCACTCTTCGCCGCCCGGCGGCCGAATCGGCCCTCACACCCCGAAGAGTGGAGGCTCAGTACAACTCCCTCACAGGTGGTCGGGGAAATACGGCGCCAGCGCCGTCGCCACCTTCGTCGCCTGATCGCACGCCGCATCCACGGTCGTGAAATCCTCCAACTCGCTGTACCCGATCATGAACTCCAAAATCCCCGGATCGATCGCCACCGACACCGTGCACGCACTACCACCACGGAAATCCGACACCAGCGCATCACGCCCGCCGATGTCGGTCTCCCTCAGAACGTTGAAGCGGTCGCTCGACTCGACGCTGCTGAACGTTTCGGCACGCGCCGCGATCGTGATGCCGTAATTCGGATTATTAGACAAATACCCACAGCCGAGAGCGCGTGGGACGTCGGTGTCATCGCGTTCCGGCGGCCGCACATCGAGACCGATGGCGCGGATCGCGTCGGGCGGGAGTCCGTCGCACGGATGGAATGTGATCTCAGGTTCCGGTTGCTGGCCCGGCTGACCATCGAATGATTGATTGCAAGCGCTGAGCGCGAAGACTGCCGCGAGAATGACCACGGATCCGACGCGTTTGCGGTGATAGATCACAGTTGCTGTCCTGACTGATTCAAGTCTCCGACAAGCGCTGAATCTTGCTCCCGATACTGTGTGAGTGTCGCCTCGAACATCGACTTCATATCGAGTGCATAGGCCTCATGAGCGAGAAACAACCCCACCGCGGTGTTGCCGGAATCGATGGTTCCGCTGCCGCCAATTGCCTTCTCGTCGAACTTCCGAGCAAGGTCCTTCGCTGATTCGATGTCTTTTTCGCCGATACCGAGGTCCAGGGCTCGAAGGTCGTTTCGCGCGCGCCTGGCCAATTCGCGCATATCCTCCGCATGCTCCTGGCACAGCTTGATGCACTGTTCCAACCCGGCCGGGTCGAGTTCGAGCCTGCCTCCGCCGACGATGTTTTCGGTGAAAGCCTTCCATCCGGCTTCCGGTGCTTCTGGCCCCGCCATGTTCGTGTCCCTCCCTGTGTCCCCACCTGTGCAATCGCCGGCGCGTGGCAATCTACCAACTGCGGGCACCGACCGAGCCTGCCCGAGGAGTCGTACCGACCCTGATCAGGGTGTCGAGCGAGGATACGAGCTGGTCGGGGCCTGCCGGGTG
Source organism: Rhodococcus sp. NPDC057014 (assembly GCF_042673295.1). Lineage (NCBI taxonomy): Bacteria > Bacillati > Actinomycetota > Actinomycetes > Mycobacteriales > Nocardiaceae > Rhodococcus > Rhodococcus sp. NPDC057014. The sequence goes on along the minus strand of NZ_JBHUSF010000044.1, from coordinate 10,190 downwards.
CGCGGCGGCGGGATCGTGCGGGCCGATCAGGTAGCGGCCGTCGCCGGCGATGTCGATCCACTGCATGATGCCGACGTCGCGGCCGGTGCCGTAGCGGGGGCCGCGGAAGACTCGGATCTTGCCGCGGCCCGCGTATCCCTTCTGCACGGCGGATTCGAGTCGCGGGGCGGGGGCCGCCCGGTTGACCTCCTGCAGGATTCCCTGGGAGAAGTGGGCGTCTACGTCGTCCCGTCGCTGGAACCGGCGACTGCCGGCGGCGTTCTGCGGGATGAGGCCGATCAGTTGCGCGCCCAGGCGGCCGGCCGGCCCGGCGCCGATCACCACGTCGCCTCCGATCCGCGGTGCCCGGCCGGGGAGTTGCGACGCGATCACGACCCACTGCCGGTGCTGCGCACCGATGATGCGGATCGGTGTCTCATCGGCGGTGGAACCGGAGATCTCGACGTACACCTCGGGCTCGGCGAGCACGTTCAACGCCGACCGCACATCGTCGTGCCCGGCTCCCGCGAAGGCTTCCCTTATCTGGTTCTGCTCTGCCACATAGGCGTTGAGCCCGGGGTGTGCGCTGACGATCCGGAACGGGTACGGGATGCGGTCCTGCCCGGTGCCGGCCCACAGTGCGTCGAACAGTTCGGGACGCAACCGCCAATTGCGCATGCTCATGCGCCGATCACCGGCGGTGAAACAAGAGGCAGTTTGCCGATCAGCTCGTTGCCGTTGTCGAGGGTGATCAGGTAGTCGGGCGTCTTGTGTTCCTTGTCCTCGCCGCCGCCCCTGGCAGCCCCCGGGGCGCCGCCCATCATTCCGCCGCCCATCGGGCCGGTGCCCCGCACCCCGGCACCGGTGCGACCACCGGCTGCGGTCCCCGCGACCCCGGGCGGTGTAGTGCCCGGCCGGGCGCCGGCCCCCGCCCGACTTCCGGCGCCGACGCCGCCGGCACTGCCGAGCCCGCCGACGCCGAATCCGCCGGCACCTCCACCCGCACCCGCCCCCGCGGATCGCGAACCGGCACCCGAGGACGAGTCGGCACCCGGCGGCACGACCGATCGGCTCTGCGCCTGATCACCCGTCACCGCGGCCGGGGCCGTCGCCGCGGGGGCGGTGGCCGACGACGACGCGGTTTCCGCATCCTGCTGCGCGCCGTCCGCTGCGGGGGTGCCGGGCGCAGCGGACGCGTCGCTGTCGGGACCGTCGATATTCGGAGCGTCGCCGGAACTCGGCTGCCCGGCGATCGGTCCCCCGATCCGATCGCTCGAACTGGGGACGCCGCTCGAGTAGTCGACGCCGGGCGCGGACGGACCCGAAGGAACATCGACCCGGCTCTCCGGTCTCGTGAACGACGGGACGGTGCCGTCCGAAGTCGCGAGCCCCGGGTTGTAGATCGTGGCCATCTTCTCGCGCGCTTCACCCTCGCGCCGGTAGTACTCGTCCTCGGTGTCCGTGTCCCAGGGCGTCAGCTTGTCCCACAGTCCGGTGCCGATGGTCTCGGGGACCTGCGACCGCAGCGACGCGACCGTCTCCGCCAGCGGGGTCAGCGCCGCCGCCACTCCGTGAAGTTGATTCTGTGCCTCCGGCGCGGACGTCGAGTACCGCTCGGTCTCGACGTAGGCCGCCGACGCGGCCGCGCCCTGCCAGCTCTCGCCGATCGTCTTCTTGATCGCGTCGCTGAAATCGACGATCGCGTCGTGGGCCGTCGTCCCCAGTTCGGTCCAGGCTCGCGCGATGCCGCTCACGTGCTCGACGTCCATGCCGGCGACGGCACTCGCGATCCTCGCGTGGTCCCACTGGTCCGAGTGGAAGTTCTCGGGATCCTTGATGTATGCCGGGTCGGTCACGTTTCCCCCTCCGATGGCGCGGTCCGCCACACACGGTCAATTGTTCTGACGCAGCAGCACCCTCACCGGTTCCGCCCGCCCCCGCGAGAGAATCTACAAGACGGCACTCGGAACCCTAATATCGAATATGTGCCGGCAATCGATCTGAACAGCGACCTCGGCGAGAGCTACGGTGCCTGGACCCTCGGCGACGACGTCGCGATGCTGAAGCTCGTGACCAGTGCAAACGTGGCCTGCGGTTTTCATGCGGGTGATCCCGCGACCCTGCTGGCCTGTTGTTCCGCGGCGTCCGAGCTGACGGTCCGGATCGGCGCGCAGGTGGGCTATCACGACCTCGCCGGGTTCGGGCGCCGATTCATCGACGTCACACCGCGTGATCTGACGGCCGACGTCGTGTACCAGATCGGCGCTCTCGACGGTCTCGCCCAGGTCTCCGGGTCCGCGGTGGCGTACGTGAAACCGCACGGCGCGCTGTACAACGCGATCGTGCATCACCGAGAGCAGGCCCGCGCGGTGGTCGCGGCGGTGACCGCATACGACGACACCCTTCCGGTTCTCGGTCTGCCCGGTTCGGTGTTCCTGGAGGAGGCCGAGAAGGCCGGACTGCGGACGGTCACCGAGGCGTTCGCCGACCGCGCGTACACGCCCGAGGGAACGCTGGTGCCCCGCACGAGGGACGGCGCGGTCCTGCACGATCCGGTGGTCGTGGCGGAGCGGGTCCGTCGACTCGTCGTCGATCACGCCCTCGAAGCGGTCGACGGCACCGTCCTCGCGGTCACCGCCGAATCCGTCTGCGTGCACGGCGATACGCCCGCCGCCGTCGAGATGGCCACCGCCATCCGGTCGTTGCTCGACGCCGAGGGCGTCACGGTGGAGCCGTTCGTGTGATGCGCATCCTCGACGTCGGAGAAAGCGCGATCCTCGCCGAGTTCGAGGATCAGGGCACCGTGCTCGCGTACTTCCGGGCTCTGGACGACTCCCGGCCACCCGGGGTCCGGGAGGTGATACCGGCGGCGCGCACCATCCTGGTGCGGTTCGACCACGGCGCGACGAGCCGCGACCGCGTCGCCAAGTGGGTGCGGAGGACGGAACCGGCGGCGGTTGTCGCCGAGGACTCCCCGGAGGAGGTCCGGATCGCCGTGCGCTACGACGGACCCGACCTCGAAGACGTGGCCGAACTGACCGGTCTCGGTGTCGACGGCGTCGTCGCGGCGCACACCGGAACGCCGTGGACGGTGGCGTTCTGTGGCTTCGCCCCCGGTTTCGGGTACCTCACCGGCGGCGCACCCGAATTGCACGTGCCGCGCCGCGCGACGCCCCGAACCTCGGTCCCCGCCGGGACGGTGGCGCTCGGAGGGGAGTTCACGGGGATCTACCCCCGCACCTCGCCCGGCGGGTGGCAGCTCATCGGGACCACGGACGAATCGATCTGGGATGCCGGGCGCACTCCCCCTGCCCTGCTCCGTCCCGGTGTCGTCGTGCGCTTCGCGCCCGTGAGTACTTGTTAACCGCCCGCGGTTAACAAGTACTCACGGGTGGCGGAGCCGCCCCCGTCACAGGTCGAGGACCAGGCGATCACCCCTTGCCCGGGACACGCAGATCATCATGCTGTTGCATTGCGCGCGTTCGCTTTCGGTGAGGAGGTCGTCACGGTGGTCGACGTCGCCGCTCAGGACCTTCACCTCGCAGGACCCGCAGATGCCCATCTCGCACGACGACGGATGGTCGATCCCGGCGCCGCGGACGGCCTCGAGCACCGTCTGGTCGGGGCGCACCGGGACGACCTTCTCGCTGCGGGCCAGTTCGACCTCGAACTCACCACTCGACCCGACCGCGGGGGCAGCCGCGGCGAACCGTTCGAGGTGGAGGTCGCCGGCGCGACCCGCATGCGACATCCGTTCCACCAGCGCGTCCATGAGCGGTGTCGGCCCGCAGCAGTAGACCGCCGCCTCCGCCGAGGACGCCACGACGGACGCCAGATCGAGATGACCGTCCGTGTCCTGCGGCACCAGCCGGACCGCGGACGCGTCCAGCTCGCTCACGAACGCGAAGTGCTCGGCGGTGCGCGCTCCGTACACCAGCTCCCAGGTTCCGCCGCGCCGTTGCACTTCCCGGATCATCGGCAGCATCGGGGTGATGCCGATGCCGCCGGCGACGAACACGTACCGGTCCGCGTCGGTCAACGCGAAATTGGAACGGGGACGACCGATCTCGATCAGGCGGCCCGGACGCAGCTCGCGATGGACCTCCACCGAACCACCCCTGCCCGCGGGCAGTTCGAGGACGGCGATGCGGTAACGGCTCGTGTCAGCGGGGTCGCCGCACAGCGAGTACTGCCGGACCGTCCCCGACGGCAGGTGCACGTCGACGTGCGCGCCCGGCTCCCAGGCCGGCAGTTCGCCGCCGTCGGGGCGGGCGAACTCGTACGACGTGATCGACTCCGCCTCCCAGCGAGCGGCGACGACGCGCAGCGGGAGGGTCAGCGGGTCAGACGAACTCGTTGACATGACTGCCGTCCTTGACGCGGTTCATCAGCTCGGTGAACGAGCGCCGGTAGTTGAGGGTGAACAGATCGGCGGGTACGGAGAATTCCTGGAACTCCGAATCCCAGGGAATTTCGCGGGGTTCGATGAATTCGACGATCGGGATGTCTTCGAGGTACACCATCTCCTCGACGCGCAGGCACTCCTCGAGGTCGGCGCCGCGGTAGCCGACCTCGTTGGCGACGCCCCAGAAGATCTTGACGTGCTCGTAGTCGATCGGCGACGGGAACCCGGCGACGACGCGGCGGCCCAGCTTCTCGTAGTGGTACGTGATGGACGCGAGACCCGGTGCGGAGCAGCGGTACCGCATCATGCAGTCGCCGTCGTTGGCCCAGTCGCCGGAGCCGGCGTCGAGGGGCCGGTCCATCCAGACGTCGAGTCCGTCCCGGTTGACGTTGAGCGGTTCCACGACCTCCGGCGTCGGGCCCATCGACACCTTGTGGACGAAGGGGAAGTGCGCGACGTCGCGGAAGTTCTCGATCGTCACCCCGACTCCGACGGACGAGTCGATGGGGTCGGCGGCCAGCCATTCGAGGTCGAGGCCCTGCCACTCCTCGATCTCGTACATGTCGCGGATCGGGTCCTCGAGCACCGTCCAGACGTGACCGAACCGTTCGACGGCGGGGTACGTGACGATCGACGCGCGCGGCGGGATCTTGCCCTGATCGGCCAGGGACGGGATGCGGCTGCAGCTGCCGTCGGTGCTGGAGAACTCCCAGCCGTGGTACGGGCAGCCGATGGAGCTCTGGTGCACTTCACCCATCGACAGGTCGCCGCCGCGGTGCGGGCAACGCCGAGACTGCACCGAGATCCGCCCCTCGCCGTCGCGGTAGATCACCAGGCTGACGCCGAGAAGCGTGGCCGTCTGGGGCTTGTCGAGGTCGCGGAGGCGGGCGACGGGGAACCAGGAGCGGCGCATCGACGCTTCGGCCAGTTCGCGTTTGGTGGGGGTGGGGATCGAGGTGGTCACGAGGGTCCTTTCGGGGAGTTCAGGCGCCGACGACGAGCGCTCCACCGTTGACCGCGAGGGTCTGTCCGGTGATGAAGGCGGCTCCGTCGGAGGCGAGGAAGGCGACGGCCGCGGCGATTTCGTGGGCGTCGCCGAGGCGGCCGAGGGGGACGGCGGCGAGTTCCTCGGCGTAGACGTCGTCGGGGACCATCCGGGTGTGGATCGCGCCCGGGGCGACGGCGTTGACGAGGATCTTCTGCGAGACGAGTTCGGAAGCAAGCGCTTTCATCAGCCCGAGTTGCGCCGTCTTGGACACCATGTAGCCGTAGGAGTGGCCGCCGGGGACCTGCCCCCACTGCGAGGAGATGAAGATGACGCGCGGTGCCTCGCTGCGGGCGAGGAGCGGCGCGACGGCGCGGGTGATGGCGTACGGCCCGAGGACGTTGACGTCGAGGTAGGGGCGCAGGTTCTCGACGGGTGTGTCGCTCAAACCCTTCCAGTCGTGCATGATGCCGGCGTTGTGGACGAGGATGTCGAGGCGGCCCCAGTTGTCGTTCGCTACGGCGACGACCCGTTCGCCGGCGTCCACAGCGGTGACGTCCAGCTCGAGGCATTCGACGCGGCGGCCGGTGCTGTCGCGGATCTCCTTGGCGACCGCCGACAGTTCCGCGGCGTCGAGGTCGGCGACGATCAGGTCGGCGCCGCGGGACGCGAGGGTCCGCGCGTGTGCGGCCCCCATGCCCCGTGCCGCCCCGGTGATCAGCGCGACACGGCCGTCCAGCCGCACACTCGGGATGGCGGTGACACTCATGCTCCCGCTCCCACGATGTGCGGCTCGGTGACGTACAGCATGTTGCCGTCGGGGTCGAAGAACGGGCGGTACTGGTACCAGGTGCCGCTGGGGTGCTTCCACTGGATCCGCTCGTCGACCCATTCGACGCGCCCGTCGAGCGCGGCCTCGGCCTCGTCGAGGCTGTCGACCTCGAACGCGATCGAGTCGTAGCCGGGTGCGTTGTCGGGGTTGACCGCGGTGCGGCGCGGAGCATGTTCGCCCACTTCGGATTTGAAGATGTAGAGCGTCACGTTGCCCATGTCGATCGCCGCCCACTCCTCGTCCTTCTCGTAGGGGAGGTGGAAGGGCAGCCCGAGGACGCCGTGGTAGAACGCCACGAGTGCGTCGACATCGCGCGTGAGGATGTCCATGTTGTCGATGCGCTTCAGTTTCAGCACGGTGTTCTCCTTGGTCGGTGCCGCGAAATCGGCGGGAATGGTGCAGGGCCCACCGGAATGGGCGGTCAGGGTTCCGTTCTCGACGTCGAGCGAGACGGTCGCGAGGGTTTCGAAACGCGACGAGGCCGGCAGGGACGGGTCGACGTGGCAGCACGTCGCCCCGCCGCCGAGCAGATGCGACGTCATCGCCTCGACGACCGCGGGTGCGTCGATGTCCGGCCTGCCGGCCAGTCGACGGCGGAGCAGGTCGAATCGGATCACGGTGTCCGGTCCGTTCCGGAGTTCCGTGTCGTGCAGGTTCGCCGGGCTGCTGAGGAAATGGTTGGTGTGGACGAGCAGGCCGTCGTGGTCCGGCAGCGCGTATCCGATCCCGCCGGGGTGGAGTTCGACGCTCACGGCCGCGGATTCGCCACCGGCGCTCGCAACGAGCGTCAGCGACGTCGACGCCGTGACGTCCGCCTGCGCGAGCCGGACGAGCGCGTGGTTGAGGTCGCGTGATTCGTCGAGTACGGCGCGGGCCAGCACGTGCACCGGGACACCGATTCCGTTTCCGTCCCCGGTGTGGTGGAGGATGTTGAAGTGCACGCCCAGGCCGCGGTCGTTGACGCCGATCTTGCCGACGATGCCGTATTCGGTGACGGTGGTGGTCAGGTGACCGTTCTCGTGCGGGATCTCCCAGACGAGCCACAGGTCGGCGAGTTCGGCGAACCAGTCCCACGCCTGGACGGAGACCGGCGGCGCCCCGTCCCGGAGACGAACGACCGTCGAGCACTCACTCGGCGTGGTCGAGCCCACCGCCGCAAGCACTTCGGTGCGCGCATTGATCGCCGCGACCGCGGTCACGGGAAGGCCGGCGCCGTCCGCGATGCCGGCGATCTCGTCGGCGAGTGCGGGCGCGGCCGCCGTGATCCGTTCGAGGGCGAGGGTTCCCCAGTGGTCCAGGTCGACGGCCGAGCCGGCGGCACGGTCGAACAGCCGCTGGTACGCGGCCACCGACGCGCCGACCCGTTCCGCGTGGGCATTGCCGAATTCGTATCCGCGGTCCCACGGCCGGGTCTGCGTGGAGCGGAACCGGCGGGTCACGACGCCACCCGCAGCAGTCGCGGCGCCACCAACTCGGCGACCTCGTCGAGACGGGCGAACCACACGTCGCCGGATTCGGCCATGTGTGCCACCACCTGCTCGAACTGGGCGAGCCGGTAGGGGCGTCCGATGACCTCGGGATGCATGGTGAAACTCGTGTGCCGACGTTCGGCGCGGGCCGACTCGAATTCGGCTGTCCAGCAACGACGCAGTTCTTCGGGGTCGGCGACGTTGCCGCCGCCGTCGATGTTCCAGCCGAAGCGCGGCCAGTCGTCGAGCGACCAGTGCACGGGCAGTTCGAGGATCTCGAGGCCGTCCCAGGACTCGACATACGGGCGGTCGTCGCCCATACAGCTGGAGTCGTACAGGAATCCGCGCTCGACGAGCAGAGCGAACGTCTCTGGGGTGAGTTCCCAGGACGTGGAGCGGTATCCCTTCGGCCGCGGGACGCCGAGCCGTTCGAGGGCTTCGAGGCCCTTGTCGATCTCGTCGATCTGCTGCTGCTCGCTCACCTTGTCGCTGCGCAGGTGCAGGTGCCCGTGGTGGCCGATCTCGTGCCCCGCGTCGAGCAGGCTCTCCACCATCGCGGGGTGATGCTCCGCGGTGTGTCCGGGGACGAAGAACGTGGCCGAGATGTCGTATCGGGCGAGCAGTTCGAGGATGCGCGGCACGCCGCGCGTGACGCCGTAGCGGCCCTCGGACAGGATGGTCAGGCGGCGTGCGTACTCCTCGCCTTCACCGAGCCAGCCGGCCTCCGCGTCGACGTCGAAGGTAAACGACACCGCGGCGGCCTTGCCTCCCGGCCAGTCTGCGGTGGGAAAGTCCTGAATCGTCAAGACGCGCTCCTCTGATTGCGCCGCTTCGGCGGCGGATGGGACCCGATGCTGCGCATTTCGGCGTCCAATGGGGATTGATTCAACGCTTTGCGTGTTGCAGACCACATTAACAGCGCGCAAACCGACACACAACCCCGGAGACACTGAAACTTTGCGTCAAACTACGCCGGCCTTGCTGCGCATTGCGCAGCGTCAGTCGCCGGCCTGCGGTTCGCCCCGCAGCGCCGCGTAGGCCGCAGGGCGGGACCGTCGCATCCGCAGGGCGACGGCCACACCGGCGCCGTACGCGGCGAGCACCAGGCCTCCGATGATCAACGCGCCCAGCCGATCTCCGATGAGGAGTTCGAAGTTGGTCACGACGAGAGCGACCACCGCGAGCAGACCGAGGATCGCGAGCGACGGTGCCGCGACCGTGTGCCACCGGCGTTTGTCGAGATCGTGCGTGCGGAAGAACACGATGACCGCCAGGTTGGTGAGCGCCATGAGCAGGACGATCCCGAGCGTCGCCGCACCGGACAGCCACGTGTAGGCCTGGGTGATCGGGTCGATGCCGCTGACCGCGACCACCGCGAGCAGCACTCCGGAGATCGCGGTCAGGGCGATCGACGAGCGCGATGGCGCCCCGTACTTCGGGCTGACCCGGCCGAGCGCCGACGGCAGCACTCCCATCGCGCCGAGCGTGAACTGGTATCGCGTGATGACGTTGTGGAACGACAGGACGCACGCGAAGACGCTGGTCACCACGAGAAGCTGCATGATGTCGTGCACGACCGGCCCGGCGTACCGGGTGGCGAGGTCGAACACCATGTTCACGGGATCGTCCGACGCCGTGTCCACCGCATCGGTCACACCGGCTCCGACGACCACCGCCCACGCGGACAGCGCGTAGAACGCCCCGATCGACACGACCGCGACGTACGTTGCGCGCGGAACGGTGCGGTCGGGGTCGCGCGCCTCGTTCCGGAACACGGCCGTGGCCTCGAACCCGAAGAAGGCGAAGAACGCGAACATCAGACCCAGCCCGGGCGAGCCGTCGAACACCGTGGCCGGCAGCAGAGGGGCGCCTGTCAGTCCTGCTGCGCCGCCCTTGACCAGGATGGCGACGTCGAGCACGACGACGATGAGTGCCTCCGCGACCAGAAGCACTCCGAGAACCTTGGAACTCAGCTCGATGTCGCGGTACCCGAGCACGGAGACGATCGCGAAGGCGGCGAACGAGAACACCCACCAGGGAGCGTCGACATGCAGGTACTGCGCGGCGGCGTTGCTCGCCGCCACCCCCTGATAGGAGTAGACGGCGATGAGGAGCATCGAATACGACACGAGCGCCAGCAACGCGGCACCGAGCCCGTTGATCCGTCCGAGCCCGGCCTGCACGTACGAGTAGAACGCCCCCGCGTTGCGGACGTGCCTGCTCATCAGCGTGTACCCGACCGCGAACAGGGTGAGGATGACGGCGGCGATCAGGAAGAACAGCGGCGCACCGATGCTGCCCCCGAACGCGATGACGATGGGTACCTGGGCGGCGACGACGGCGAGCGGTGCGGCGGCGGCCACCACCATGAAGACGATGGCGCCGACGCCCAATCCGCGGTTCAGGGGATGCATGCCCTCGCCGCGATCGGCGCCGTCCGGGCCGGCACCGCCGTTCGCGGACAGCGAGGAGTGGGAAGTCATGATTCTGCCGTTCTCGTGAGAAGGGGCGATGCGCGCG
>NZ_JBHUSF010000043.1:0-40527 GCF_042673295.1 Rhodococcus sp. NPDC057014 | reverse complement strand
GGACGTTCGAGAAGTGGAAGCGCGTGTCGGACGTCGACGCCGACACGACCGGCATGCCAGGACCCCTCAAGAAGGCCGATCCGCGCTGGTTCCGCCTCGTCAAGCGCTGACCCACCTGTGAGTACTTCTTAACCGCGGGCGGTTAAGAAGTACTCACAGGTGGGGGGATAATCGCCAGGTGACTGCAACACTGCGCATCAGCGGACTGTCGGCTTCGCGCGGTGAGCGCACCCTGTTCTCCGGCCTCGACCTGACCGTCGCGCCCGGCGACGTGACCGGACTCGTCGGGGCGAACGGGGCAGGAAAGTCGACGCTGCTGACCACGCTCGCCGGGGTCGGGTCCGCGGACGTCGACGGCAGTATCGTGCTCAGCCCGCCCGACGCCGCCGTCGGCTACCTCGCCCAGGAACCGGACCGGATCGCCGGCGAGACCGTGCTCGACTTCCTCGGCCGCAGGACCGGCGTCACCGAGGCCGAGCACACCATGAACGCGGCCGCCGAAACGCTCGGCGAGTCGGACGAGGATCTCTACTCCCCCGCCCTCGAACGCTGGCTGGCGCTGGGCGGCGCCGACCTCGCCGAGCGCGCGGAGAAGGTCGTGAGCGAACTCGGGCTGGGAGTGCCGCTCGACGCACCCATGACGTCGCTGTCCGGTGGGCAGGCGGCGCGCGCCGGGTTGGCGTCGCTGCTGCTGTCCCGGTACGACGTGCTGCTGCTGGACGAGCCGACCAACGACCTCGACCTGGTGGGGCTCGAGCAGCTCGAGCGCTTCGTCGCCGAGAGCCGGGCGGCCCTGGTGGTGGTGAGTCACGATCGGGAATTCTTGGCGCGCACCGTGACCGGCATCGTGGAACTCGACCTCGCGCAGCAGCAGATCGCGGTCTACGACGGCAGCTACGACTCGTATCTCGCCGAACGGGAGATCGCACGCAGGCATGCCCGGGAGGCGTACGAGGAGTACGCGGGAACCCGTTCGGATCTCGAGGACCGCGCGCAGATGCAGCGGAACTGGATGGAGCACGGCGTCCGCAACGCCCGCCGCAAGGCGAAGGACAACGACAAGATCGGCAAGGGGCTGCGCACCGAGTCCACCGAGAAGCAGGCCGCGAAGGCCCGGCAGACGCAACGCCGGATCGAGCGGCTCGACGTGGTCGAGGAGCCGCGCAAGGAGTGGGAACTGCGGATGGAGATCGCCGCCGCCCCGCGCAGCGGTTCGGTCGTGGCGACGGCGAACGGCGCCACCGTGGCATGGGGCGGGGACCGCGAGTTCACGTTCGGCCCGGTCACCACTCAGGTGGACTGGGGTGACCGGATCATCGTCACCGGCGCCAACGGCTCCGGGAAGACGACGCTGCTGAAGGTGCTGCTCGGCAAGATCGCGCTGGACGCGGGCACCGCCTCACTCGGTTCGGGTGTGGCGATCGGCGAGATCGATCAGGCCCGCGGCCTGTTCGAGGGCGCCGAGAAGGTGGCCGACGCGTTCGCGGCGCAGGTCCCGGACTGGCCGGACGCCGACGTGCGGACGCTGCTCGCGAAGTTCGGCCTCAAGGGACACCACGTGCTGCGGCCGGCGGCGTCGCTGTCGCCGGGCGAACGCACCCGCGCCGCCCTGGCCTTGCTGCAGGCGCGGGGCGTGAACCTGCTGGTGCTCGACGAACCCACCAACCACCTGGACCTTCCGGCGATCGAACAGCTCGAGCAGGCGATGGAGAACTTCGACGGCACGCTGCTGCTCGTCACCCACGACCGGCGGATGCTGGATTCGACGCGCAGCACCCGCCGCTGGCGGATGGACGGCGGCCGGCTGTCCGAGGAGTAGTCAGTCGCCCTCGGCCATGGGCGGCAGCGCCTTGACGAACGGCGGGTCGTAGTCGACCTTCCCGAGCTTCGCGGCGCCGCCGGGCGATCCCAGGTCGTCGAAGAAGTCGGCGTTCGCCTTGGTGTACTCGACCCACTGGTCCGGGACGTCGTCCTCGTAGAAGATCGCTTCGACGGGGCAGACGGGCTCACAGGCACCGCAGTCGACGCATTCGTCGGGGTGGATGTAGAGCATCCGGCCGCCTTCGTAGATGCAGTCGACGGGACATTCTTCGATGCATGCCTTGTCCAGAACGTCGACACAGGGCTCCGCGATGGTGTAAGTCACGTCAGTAATCCTGTCCTTTCCTGCCGTCCTGCGCGAATCGCCTCCACTCTGCCACTCAATTTCCCGAGGTCAACCTGTCAGTCCGCGGGTCCGACGGCGAGGAGATGGAACGTGGTCCTGCCGGCGCGTCCGAAGTTGTCGTCCGTCACGACCACCAGTGAGCGCGATCCGTCCGGCAGCGTCGGCCCCCACGTGATGCCCTCGACACAGTCCGAGTCCGGCAGGACGTCGGCGAAGTCGAACACGCGTTGCTTGTCCATCCGACCCGCCGGGCCGTCGGCGCTCGCCAGGTAGAGCTTGCCCGTGAAACCCCGGCCGGGGATCATCGTCCGCTCCAGCACCAGGTACGTGTGCCCGTCGACGGCGAGGATCTCGGAGACGCCTGTCGCCTCGGGGACGGCACCGGGTGGCACCGCGTCCGCCGGGTACTCCCATTCGCCGAGGTACGCACCGCTCGCCCGGTCGAGCTTCAGAAGTTTTGCGGACGTGGGCCCCTGGGGGTTCGCGGGCGGACCGTCCTGGGCCAGCGCGTTCTCGGTCATAGCGGAGACGTCCGAGCCGTCCGGGGCGACGGTCATAGCTTCGAATCCGAGGTTGTCGCGGATCCCCGACACGATCGCGCCGTTCTCCCCGAGGACGGAGCGGTACGCGTCGGGCAGGGGCAGGTCCCGGACGACGCGTCCGTCGCCGCTCGCCTGCCGGATGAAGCCGCCGACGCCGGCGCGGTCCGCCCCCTCGCTGGTGTAGAGGTAGCCATCGGTTCCCGGATTCCACCGCACCGATTCGGTGTCGGCAGACCCGGGCACGTAGGGGTTTCCGTCGACGTCGCGCAGCACCGTCACTCCGTCGAACACCGGTGCCGACAACGCGCCGTCCCGGATCGGCAGTGTGAGCGTGAAGAGCCGCACCGGCCCCTGCTCGCCGCGGTCGTCGCTGATCGCGACGTACCGGTCCCGGGCCGCGTCGTAGTCGATCCCGGACAGTCCGCCGATCACCTCGCCGGCGTAGCGCTCGCCGGTGGGGACACCGACCGAGCCGACGTAGCCGATCACGGGGAGGGCCGGAGGTGGTGCGGCCGAGCCGAAATCCACCGAGCCGAAACCTGGGAAGGTGAGCGCGAGCGGCAGCGCCGCGGACACGAGAGTTCTTGCTGTGGCCATGACTGCCGAACGTAGGTCGGGGACGGTGACACCGGCAGGCGCCCTCCCGGTGTCCGGGAAGCGTGCGAGACCTGTTGTACACGGTTGACAAACTGTTGGGTTTTCACAACACTTTGTTGCATGAGCCCAGTACGGCGCGGGGACTCCCTGCCCATTTACAACCGCATCGGCGTCCTGCGCGCCGAACGCGGGATGAGCCGGGCTCAGCTGGCGGGACTGATCGACGTCAACCCCCAGACCGTCGGCGCACTCGAACGGGGCGACCACTACCCCAGTCTCGACCTGGCGTTCCGTATCTCGTGGGTGTTCGAACTGCCGGTGGAGGCCATCTTCTCTCGCACCGAGTTCGGGCCCCTTTCCACCGAGCTGTACCGCACCGACCGACCGCCCTCCACGACAGGAAGCGGGGAGAGTTCCCATGCCTGAGACCAATCTGATCGAGAGGTACCAGGGGTTCCGGACGCGCAGATTCCTCCAGAACGAAAGCCGTTACCGCACCTGGCTGCCGCGGTGGCGGACGCGCAGCCGCAGGCGAATCCTGGTGGTCGCACTCGCGGCGACGTTCGTGTTCATGACCGCCGTCGGGATCGTGTGTCATGTCGACATGACGGTCGGCCCGCTGCTCTGGCTGCCGGCGTGCCTGTTGTTCTTTCCGCTGTGGACGATGCTCCAGATCGTGTCCGGACGGCAGGGGGACGCGCCTCGCGACGCTCTCGACGAGTGGGAGATCCAGCAGCGCAACAGTGCCCGCTCGATCGGACTCACGGTCACCCAGCTGCTGACGCTGCTTCCGGCGATGTACCTGATCTTCGTCGGCGCGCTGGACGTCGATCACAGCAACGTGCCGTACGCCGCGGGACTGCTTGTCGTCACCGCGCTGATGGTCGGGGGTTGCACGCCGGCCATGATTCTCGGCTGGACCCGACCCGACCCCGAGCCCGACGACCCGGCCTCGTAGGAACATCCGCCTCCAGATGGGAAGGACCCATGTCTCACACCCTCACGATCGACGGCATCTCCAAACGGTACGGTGACGTCGTCGCACTCGACGACCTGTCCTTCGAGGTCCGCCCCGGTGAGATCTTCGGTTTCGTCGGCAGCAACGGCGCGGGCAAGACCACCACCATGCGCATCGCGCTGGGCGTTCTGTCCGCCGATTCCGGCGAGGTCCGGCTGGGCGGCAATCCGGTCGACCTGGACGTGCGGCGCACCATCGGCTACATGCCGGAGGAACGCGGGCTGTATCCGAAGATGAAGGTGGGCAAGCAACTCGCCTACCTCGCCGAGTTGCACGGCATCTCCCGCTCCGCGGCGCGGGACGCCGTCGCCCGCTGGACCGAGCGACTCGGCATCGCGGACCGTGTCGGCGACACCGTCGACGCACTCTCGCTCGGCAATCAGCAACGCGTCCAACTGGCCGCCGCGCTGGTCCACGACCCCGCGGTGCTGGTTCTCGACGAACCCTTCTCCGGGCTCGACCCCGTCGCGGTGGACGTCATGAGCGACGTACTGGTGGAGAAGGCGAACACCGGAGTGCCGGTGATCTTCTCGAGCCATCAGCTCGAACTCGTCCAGCGCCTGTGCCATCGCGTGGGCATCATCAGCCACGGCCGGATGCGTGCGGTCGGCACCGTCGACGAACTGCGCGGCGCAGGCAAGGCCCAACTGGAGGTCCACGCGCCGGAGGCGCCGGTGGGCTGGGCCCATCACCTCGACGGGGTCACCACGATCAGTCACCTCGACGGCCGCACGCTGCTGTCGCTCGACGACCACGTGGACGATCAGCTGGTCCTGCATACTGCCCTGAAAACCGGCCCGGTGCACGAATTCTCGCTGCACAGGCCCACTCTGACCGATTTGTTCCGAGAGGTGGTCACGGCATGAGTGCCCCACTGAGCCCCGCCCGCGCGATCGGCCTCGTCGCCCGCCGCGAATTCCTCACCCAGGTGGCGAAGAAGAGCTTCGTCATCAGCAACGTGATCATCCTGCTGGCCATCGTGGGCGGCATCGTCGCGTATTCGCTGTTCTCGGGCGGCGACGAAGACCGGGCGACCATCGGACTCGTCGGCGACCAGTCGCTCGCGCCCGTTCTCGTCGCCACCGGTGACGCGACCGGCACCCCGGTCGACGTCGTCCCGGCGGCCGGCGAACAGGCCGCACGGGACCAGGTGGGCAGCGGTGACCTCGACGTCGCGCTGATTCCGGGCACCGGCGGATCGGTCACGGCCGTCACCGAATCCGAGCTGAGCTCCGGGCTTCGCACCGTGATCGACGCGGCCGTGATGCAGCAGGCTCAGGCCGGCGCCCTCGCCGCGCAGGGTGTGGACCCCGCGGAACTCGCCGCCGCGACCGGCCGGGCGGTCGTCACCGTCGACGCACTCGACCCGCCCGACCCGGAAAAGGGCCAGCGCGTGGCCCTCTCCGTCGCCGTGGTCGTCCTGCTGTACATGCAGATCATGATGTTCGGCATGTACGTGGCGATGGGTGTGGTCGAGGAGAAGTCGAGCCGCGTCGTGGAACTGCTCCTGTCGACGCTGCGCCCGCTGCAACTGCTGTGGGGCAAGGTGATCGGCATCGGCGCGGTCGGTCTCGTCCAGCTGACCGCCTACGGTGTGGCCGGCGTCGCGGCCGGACTCGCGACGGGCGTGCTCACCGTGACCGGGACCGCGCTCGGGGTGCTGGCCGGAACGCTCGGCTGGTTCGTGCTCGGATTCGCGTTCTTCGCCGTCCTCTACGCCGCGGCCGGGTCGATGGTGTCGCGGCAGGAGGATGTCAATGCCACCGCGTCGCCGCTGATGGTTCTGATCGTGATCATGTTCTTCAGCGCCTTCTCGTCGGTGAGCAACCCGGACGGCACCCTGAGCAACGTCCTCAGCTGGATTCCGCCGTTCTCCGCGATCCTGATGCCGCTGCGCATCGCCGCCGGCGTGGCGTCCCCGGTCCAGGTCGTCGTCACCATCGCCCTGATGCTCGCGGTGACCGCCGCGCTCAGCGTGCTGGCCGCGAAGATCTACCAACGCTCGATCCTGCGGATCGGCAAGGTCGTGTCCTGGAAGGAGGCGCTCGGGAGGTAGTGAATTCCCGGCGCCCGCCCAAGTTCCCCGGGTAGTCTTCGAATCGTCGATCGATGCTGCTCAGCTGCCGTTTCGGAACGGGGAACACCATGGTCGTCCGCCGCAGGAAGCCGCTCGTCGCCCTCGCCGTCACCGTGGTCGCGTGCATGACGTTGATGCTGACGGCATGCACGTCCGACGAGCCGACCACTGCGGGCGGTGGCAACGCCGGCCCCGACGGCACCCCGGTCGCCTTCGAAGAGCCGGTCAGGCTGTCGAGCGAGAACGGGGTGCTCGAGGTCCGGCTGTCGGCCCACCAGGGCACCGTCGACCTCGACACCGTGTCGGAGCCGGTGTCCGGCTTCCTGGTCTTCGGATACGAGGTTCTGCAGGGCACCAGTTCGAACGGCTCGACCACGGGCGACGACGTCTACCCGGCGCCGACGTTGCGCGTCGATCCGGGCGAGCGCCTGATCATCCACTACGACAACGATCTGCGGGACCTGACGATCGAGGACTTCTACGACCCCGCGTTCACACCGGCGGGCGGAGACGTCCCGATCTATCCGCCTGCCCTCGAGTCCGCGCCGCTGAATCTGCACACCCACGGTCTGCACGTGAGCCCGGACGGCAACGCCGACAACGTGCTGCTCGACATCCCCGCCGGGATGGGCAACGTCTACGACTACGCGGTCCCGAAGGACATGCCGAACGGCATGTACTGGTACCACAGTCACCGTCACACCATGACCGCGCAGCAGACGTATGCGGGGCTCGCGGGACTGCTGGAGATCGGCAGGCCCGACGGCAACCTTCCCCTGGTGACGCAGAACGACGTCCCCATCCGCGACATGGCGTTGCAGTACAACTTCGTCTTCGACCGTAAAGGCAACGGCCACCAGCTGAACGACCCGAACTGGCCGCAGTTCGTCAGCACGCTGAAGCCGCCGGAGGGGACCGAGCTCGCCGACGGCACGTACGAGCCGAGCCTGGCGCCCGTGAACTTCTCGGAGACGACGGAGGGGGCCCAGTACGTCACCAACTGGTATGCCGGTCCGCTGTCCCCGGCCAATCACCGCGGTCAGAACCAGTTCGTGCCGGGCAATCTGCAGAGTTTCCGCAGTGATTCGACGAACGTGCCCGCCGATCCGTCGCTACCCGACAACGAGCGCGACGTGCAGTACACGATCAACGGGCAGTTCCAGCCGGAGCTGAAGCTGAAGCCGGGCCAGACGGAGATCTGGGTGCTGGCCAACATCAGCGACTTCGCGTACATGCCGCTCCGGCTCACCGAGACCGCGACGGGCACGCATCCCCAATTCTCGATCGTCGGCCAGGACGGCAACCCCTTCACGCAGGTGCAGCGGCCGGTCGGCGGTGACGGAACCCGGCTCGTCATCCCGCCGGGGTCGCGGTACGCGATCGCGGTGACGATGCCGGACACCGGCGATCTGGTGCTCGACATGCCGCCGCTGGACGGCGCGAAACCCGTCACCAATCCCGGCGTGCTCTACACGAACAACGGCACCGGCAACCCGCCGGCCGAACTGGGCACGGTGACCGTCGACCCGTCGGTCATCAGCTACGCGGACGGGTTCTTCACCTTCCCCACCCAGACTCTCGTCCACGTCACTTCCGACAGCGGCGAAGGGCGGACCACGCCGTTCGAGCCCGGCCAGAACCTCGACGCGTACACGTCGTTCGTGGACACGTCGGTGATGACACCCGACGTGAAGCGCACCCTCACGGTGTCGGGCGGGTTCGGCAACGAGAAGGCCAGCAACAGCGACCCGAAGGCGTTCACGTACGAATTCGACGACAACACGTTCCCGAACATCCCGTTGATCCAGCCGCGTCTCAATTCGGTCGAGGAATGGACGATCACGAACCTCAACAACGACGAGCATCCGATGCACATCCACGTCAACGACTTCCAGGTGATGGAAATCGTCGACCCGATCGCGGGCACCCGGACCGGGGTGCAGCCGTGGGGTGAGGACAACGTCAACGTGCCCGCGCCCGTCACGGACGCGAACGAGAATCCGCTGGTGCCGGCATCGGTGACGCTGCGCACCAAATTCACGGAATACACCGGCACTTTCGTGATCCACTGCCACCGCCTCAACCACGAGGACAATGGGCTGATGGCCACTGTCAACGTGATTCCGGAGGTGTCGACGTATGCGGTGGCGGTCCCGGGAACGCCGGGCACCCCCGCCACCGTGCAGGTCCACGACGGCAACGGCGACAGAGTGATCGCCGCCGTCACCCCGTTCCCGGCGTTCGAGGGTGCCCCGACGGTCGCGATGGCCGACGTCAACGGCGACATGATTCTCGACCTCGTCGCCGGGACCGGTGCGGGCGTCGCGCCGGAGGTCGTCGCGTACGACGGCAACGATGTCGGCTCCGGCCCGTTCACCGCGGAGCTGACCCGGTTCGCCCCGTTCGAGACCGGCTTCCGCGGGGGCGTGAACGTCGCGGGCGCGGACATCGACGGGAACGCGCTGGCCGACAACATCATCGTCGGCACCGGACCCGGGACCGAAACGCAGGTGACGGTGTTCTCGTCCACCCTGCCGACGGAGAAGGGCGCGGCACCCGAGACCTTCTCGACGTTCACCCCCTACCCCGGTTCGCAGTCCGGGGTCACCGTCGCCACCGGCCTGGTCGACACAGCCTCGGGCCGGGCGAGCATCGTCACCGCCCCGGGGCCGGGAGAAGCGCCTCGCGTGAAGACGTTCCGGTACGACCTGTTCGAGCCCACCGCCGCGGCGCAGGCCGACGGCACCGCGGACGAGCACGCCGGCCACACCGGCGGACCGCGGACGACGTCGGAGTTCCTGGCCTTCGACGAGAACTACCTCGGCGGCGTCTCCCTCTCGACGGGGTGGGTCGCCGGAGCCGAGGGCGGGGCGAGGAGCATCGTCACCGGCATGCTGGGCGGCGACGGCACCGTCCGGGTGTGGTCGAGCGGGTCACGCCTCGACGGTGAGCCGGGCATGTATCTGGAGAGCCCGGACCACCACTCCGGCGACGTCGTGTTCACGCAGATCGCGTCGTTCGCACCGTTCGCCGGCGGCACCCCCGGCAGCGGCGTGCAGGTCGCCACGACCAGCACCACCACGGGCGCCGACCTGCTCGTCAGCGGCGCCGGGCCGGGCGGGGCGGAGGTGCGCAAGTTCGGGCTGGGACGCCCCGACCCGCAGGCCACGACGCTGGTGCCGCTGCCCCTGGGCACGCTGCCTGCGCTCCCCGCGACGCAGGGGTCCGTGCCGCTCGGCGGCCGGTAGATGCCGGTGTCAGGCGGTCCGCTTCTCGGCGGCGGCCGCGATGTCGTCGAGATCCTGACGGATCATCTTGGTGGTGGCTTTCAGTGCGAACGAACCGAACACCTTCATCAGGAAACGTGAAAAGGCACTCATGCCGGTTGCTTCCGCCGAGAAGTGAAACGTCAGGGTGGTGTCGTCGCCGACGGGGGCCAGGGTGAAGACCGTCGTGTAGTCGGCGCCGCGGGACGACGCCTTCACCACGGTGCGCTTCTCCGGGTCGATCTCCGCGACCCACATCTCCTCGGACGACGACTTGCCGAATAGCACCCGGGTCTCACGCCACCGCGTGCCGACTTCGTATTTCGTCGAGTCCAGCCGCTCGAGCTTCTCCACGCCACTCAGAACCGACTCCGCGTTGTCCAGGTCGGTGAGGACATTCCATACCGCGCTCGCGGGCGCGTCGATCGTTCGGCTCACTCGGATTTCCGAGGCTGACATGTGGCACCCGTTTCTCTCGGTGTCAGGGCAGGGTCCAGAACTGGGTGGTCACCAGATAGAAGACGACGACCCAGAACACCATAGCCCCGGCGACGACGGCGAGCCCTCGACGGTTCGTCCGTGCTTCGGGAACACCCGGGGCCGGCCGCAGCCAGTGCCCCAGTATCCGGTTCACGTAGTACGGCATCGTCACGAAGCTCATGATGAAGCTGGACAGCAGATTCCCGACGAGCAGGCCGAGCCACAGCGGCATCTTCAGCGGCGACAGCACGAGGGTGAGGATCACGACCGTCGGATAGAGGCCGACCCACACCGCGATCGACGTCTTGGTCTCGGACGGCGGCGGCGCCTCGTGGCCGTTCTCGTCGAACGCGAACCAGCTGCCGAACGAGTTGTCGATGGTGCGCAATTCGAAGTCGTGGAACTTCTCCCCCTCCGCGAGCAGCTCCTGACGTGTCGCCGAGGTGAGCCACGTGTCGAGGTCGGCCGCGTTGTCGTAGCGGTACAGCGCGGTCCACTCGTCCTGGACACCTTCGACGGGGCGGAACAGTTCGCTCCCGCGGAATCCGTCGAACCTGCTCTCCTCCAGGCGCAGTCGGTCCTGCCACGCGAGGAAGTCGTCGACGTGTTCGGGGCGGACACGGTGCGTCACGACGACCGTCACGAGCGGATCCGCTTCCCGCACGCCGCCACCGGTGATGACCTGCTGGGTGGCGGGGCCGTCGAAGTACGGCTGCCCCGCGTCCAGCCGCTCCTGCCGGGTGGCGCTGTTGATCCACGCCTGCACGTGGGCGACGGAATCGAAGCGGTAGACCACCACCCAGTCGGGTTGCACGGCGGTGGGTGCGGAGATCTCGGCGCCCAGAAAACCGGGGTAGCGGGACGCGGCCGCGTTCATGTCCCGCTGCCAGGCCTCGAAGGCCTCCTCGGAACCGGCACGCACCTTCTGGCCGATGATGACCGTCGCGGCGTTGCCGGCGACTTTCTCGGTGGGCTTCTCGGTGTCCATCGCCCTCTCCTCACGGCTCAGGTCGTCGGAACCGATCGGTTCTCGCCGATACGGCTGTAGATGCGCTCGGGGGTGAGCGGCAACTCGCGGAAGCGCACGCCCGTCGCGTCTTCCAGCGCGTTGGCCAGTGCAGGCGCCACCGGGTTGATGCAGCACTCCGCCATTCCCTTCGCACGCATCGGCCCGACGGAGTCCGAAGAATCGACCAGCAGCACTTCGGTCCGGGGGACGTCGGCGAAGGTGGGGATGCGGTAGTTGCGCAGGTTGGGGTTGGTCATCACACCGTTGTCGTCGACGTGGAAGTTCTCGGTCAGCACGAATCCGATGCCCTGGGCGACGCCGCCCTCGATCTGGCCGCGCACTTGCACCGGGTTGATGATGACCCCGGCGTCCGTGGCCTGGACGCTGTCGAGGATGCGGATCTCGCCCGTCACCCGATGGACGGCGATGCGGAAACCGTGGGCGTTGGAGACGACGCTGCGCGGCGACCCGTACGCCTTGCGCGCCTCCGTGAACCGGATGCCGCGGGGGCGGGCGGCGTCGAGGAGTTCGGTCAACGGCACGCGTGTGCCGTCGCAGAGCACCCCGTCGTCGTCCATCGAGCAGGACGCGACATCGACCCCGGTGTGCGCGGCGGCGAACGCCAGGATGCGGGTGCGCAGCGCCTCCGACGCCTGCGACACGGCGTTACCCGCGACGAAGAGCCCCGCACTGGCGAATGCGCCCGTGTCGAAACCCGTGCGGTCGGTGTCGGACTGCACGAGACGCACCCGCGCCGGCGTGGTGCCGAGCTGGGTGGCCGCGATCTGCACGTGCGCCGTCGACGTCCCCTCACCGAATTCGACGGTGCCGACGGCGAGTTCGTATACGCCGTCGTCGCCGAGCGTCGCCCACGCCTCCGAGATGTGCTCGGTCGGGGGCGCGGTCTCGTGCAGCCCACACGCGGTGCCCACGCCGACGAGCCACTCCTCGCCCGGCACCTGCCCGTTCCCGGTCCGTCCCAGTGCGGCATCCACGAGGTCGAGGCACTGCCCGAGCCCGTCCTCCCCGAACACGACGTCGTCGGGCCCGTCCTCGATCGCCACCAGTGAGTCACCGGGGCGGACGATGTTGCGGCGCCGCAACTCGACGGGGTCGATGCCCAGCGCGACCGCCAGTTCGGTGATGGCGGACTCGACCGCGAACGCGGGCTGCGTCATGCCGTACCCGCGCAGCGCCCCGCTGGGCACTGTATTCGTGTAGACGGAGTACGCGTCGAACTTCTTGTTGAGGCACCGGTACGTCGAGATCGCTGCCCCGGCGGCGAACAACGTCTCGCCCCCGTGGTTGCCATACGCGCCCGTGTTCGACACGTTGCGCACCTGAAACGCCGTGAGCGTGCCGTCGGACCGGGCGCCGAGCTTGACCGTCAGCTTCATCGGGTGCCGCGGCGACGCCGTCGTGAACTCTTCTTCCCGGGTGAACTCGAGGGAGACCGGCCTGCCCGTGTCGAGGGTGGCGAGCGCAATCAGATCCTCCGTGATCACCTCCTGCTTGCCGCCGAACGCGCCACCGACCCGCTCGCAGAACACCCGCAACTGGTCGGGACGCAGGTCGAACAGGTGAGCCAGCTTGACCTTCGCGATCGACGGCGACTGCGAACTCGTGCGCACGTGCAGGCGGCCGTCCTCCATCCAGGCGATCGACCCGTGCGTCTCGAGATGCGCGTGCTGCACACGCGGCGTGAAGTACGTGCCCTCGTGGATCACGTCGGCCTCGGCGAACCCGGCCTCGATGTCCCCCACTTCACCGTGCAGCTCGAGCAGAATGTTGCGCACGGGGTCCTGAACGAACGGGTCGTCCGAACCGTGCAATTGCGGTGCGCCGTCGGCCATCGCCTCCTCCGGGTCGAACACCGCAGGCAGCACGTCGTACTCGACGACCACTCTGCGGCAGCCCTCCTCCGCGGCGCCGACCGTGTCCGCCACCACCGCGACCACCCGCTGTCCGGCGAAGCGGACCGTGTCGTCGAGGATGTACGTGTCGTCGGGGTCGACGAGGTGATCGGTGTGGATCGCGGTCGTGTACAACTTCCGGGGCACGTCCTTCCACGTGTACACGCGGTGCACTCCGGGGACGGCGAGCGCCGCGGTCGTGTCGATCGAGACGATGCGGGCATGGGCGTGCGGCGAATGCAGCACCTTCATGTGCAGCAGGCCCTCGATCTCGGTGTCCATCGTGAATCGGGCGCGGCCAGTGACGACGTCGGTGGCCGCGGGCGCCCCGACGCTGGCGCCGACGGCCCGGCCCGGTTCGGCGACCTCGATCGCAGCGACACCGTTCACGGCGTCCTCGATCGCGCGGTAGCCGGTGCAGCGGCACAGATTCCCCTTCAGCGCGCGAGGCAGGTCGGCTTTCTGCGCGTCGGTGAACGTCGCCGACGTCATGATCATCCCCGCGGTGCAGAATCCGCACTGGAACCCGGGGGCGTCCCGGAACTGCCGCTGCAGCGGATGCAGGTCGTCCGGCGAACCGAGGCCCTCGATGGTGGTCACCTCCCGTCCTTCGGCCCGGAACGCGGGTGTGATGCAACTGTGCACCGGATCGCCGTCGAGCCACACCGTGCACGCGCCGCAATCGCCTGCGTCGCAACCCTTCTTGACACCGTGATGACCGAGCGAACGCACGAACGTCCGCAGGCACTGCCCGGGATTCGGCTCCTCGTCGAACGTCCTGCCGTTGACGGTGTACGTCATCGCCGACCTCCTGCCGCGAGTTCCGTCCGGATCTCCTCGGCGTAATGCTTCGCGAGGTGACGGCGGTGGTCGGGGGTGCCGTTGGGGTCGTCGAACCACACGTCCTCGGGCAACGCGTCGATACTCTGCTGCAGCGTGCCGGCGTCGGGCACGGCGTCGAACGCGAACCGGATCGGACGGGTGGTGCCCGCCGTGATCGTGAGCAGCAGGTCGTCGGCATCGGGCGACCGGGTGCCGATCATGAACAGTGTCGACCTGCCCAGGTGGGTCAGCGTGAACCGGCGGTGCGCGTGACGCTTGCGCAGGGCGCCGATCGGGATGTCGATGCGCCGCAGGATCTCACCCGGCGCGAGGACGTTCTCGTGGTTACCCGTGACGAAATCGGCGGCGTCCACGATGCGCTCGGACCCGTCGGCCGCCCACAGGGTGTACGTCGCCTCGAGCGCGACGGCCATCGTGATCATCGGACCCGCGGGCAGCGACATGCAGATGTTGCCGCCCACCGTCGCCGAATTCCAGACCTTGAACGACGCCAGGAACGCCTCACAACTCGTGGCGAACAGCGAGCCGGCGGGCCAGTCACCCGGCGGCGCAAAGGCATACAGGTCGCGCACCGTGCACGTCGCCCCGATCTCCAGACCCGCATCGCTCGGCACCAGCGAATCCCAGCCGAGCGCCGTCAGATCGACGAGCCTGCTCAGGCCGGGTTGTGGCTCGGAGAACAACCACGTTCCCCCGGCCAGCCACGCATCGCCGTCCCGCCACTGCGCACCCGGCCGGTCGGGTGGGCGCCGCACGACATCGGTGATGGTGTTGAGGTCCATATGACTGCTCCACTCGGGAAAGTGTCGTCGTTTTCGTACCCGGCCTGCGTCAACTCACCTGACTCTAGACACCGTGACAGCCGTACCGGCGTTTTTTGCCTTGTTCCACCCGCGCCTGCGACCGTCACCCGTCGTAGCAGACATCTGCCGCCCCGGCCCGACCGTTACTCTCAGGTCCATGGCCGCCAAGATCTCCGCCCACGACGTGCTCGAGTTGGTACTGGACGCAGGCAGCTTCGTCTCCTGGGACACCACGCCCGTCGACGCGCGGCCGAACGAGAAGTACCGCGCCGACCTGCAGAAGGCCGCCGAGAAGTCGGGTGTCGACGAATCGGTGATCACCGGCGTCGGCACCGTCCGCGGTCGCCCGGTCGCGGTCATCGCCTGCGAGTTCGCGTTCCTCGCCGGTTCGATCGGTGTGGCCGCCGCCGAGCGGATCGTCTCCGCGATCGAACGCGCCACCCGCGAGGGCCTCCCCCTGCTGGCCTCCCCGACGTCGGGCGGCACCCGCATGCAGGAGGGCACCGTCGCGTTCGTGCAGATGGTGAAGATCGCGGCCGCCGTCGCCACCCACAAGGCCGCGCATCTCCCCTACCTGGTGTATCTGCGGAACCCCACCACCGGCGGTGTGTTCGCGTCCTGGGGCTCGCTCGGGCACATCACGGTGGCCGAACCCGGTGCGCTCGTCGGGTTCCTCGGGCCCCGCGTCTACGAGGCGCTGTACGGCGAAAAGTTCCCCGAAGGGGTGCAGACGTCCGAGAACCTGTACCGCAACGGCGTCATCGACGGCGTCGTCCCCGCGACCCGCCTGCGCAGGCTCGTCCATCGGGCGCTGCGGGTGCTGATCGATCCGCCGGCACCGGCCCCCGCCACCGAACCGGTGGCGGACGTCGACATCCCCGACGTTCCCGCGTGGCAGTCGGTGATGCTGTCGCGGCGCGCCGACCGGCCCGGCATCCGCCACCTGCTGCGGCACGCGGCCACCGAGCAGGTGCCCCTCAGCGGCACCGGTCAGGGCGAGACCGAGGGGACGGTGCTGTTGTCGCTGGCGCGTTTCCGCGGAGCGCCGTGCGTGCTGCTGGGCCAGGACCGCGCCGGCCAGTCGGCGCTGAACACGATGGGGCCCGCCGCCCTCCGCGAGGCACGCCGCGGCATGCGGTTGGCCGAGGAGTTGCAGATCCCCCTCGTCCTCGTGATCGACACTCTCGGTGCGGCGCTGTCCCAGGAAGCCGAGGAGCGCGGGTTGGCCCCCGAGATCGCGCGCTGCATCTCCGACCTCGTGACGTTGAAGACGCCGACCGTGTCCGTTCTGCTCGGTCAGGGCACGGGCGGCGGGGCGCTCGCGTTCCTGCCGGCCGACCGTGTGCTCGCGGCGCAGAACGGGTGGCTTGCCCCGCTGCCACCCGAAGGTGCCAGCGCCATCGTGCACCGCGACACCACCCACGCACCCGAGATGGCGGCCGCCCAGGGCATCCGTTCCCTCGACCTGCTGCGGGACGGCGTCATCGACGCCATCATTCCCGAGCATCCGGACGCCGCCGACGAGGCCGTCGACTTCTCCAAGCGGGTCGGCGAGGCCATCTCCCGGGAACTCCGCGCCCTGACCGGGGTTCCGGAGAGCGAGCGCTTCGCGGCCAGGCTCGCCCGCTACCGGAACCTCGGGCTGGGTCACGGCCTCGGCTAGGACAGTTTGATGGTCGGCTTGTACATGTCCATCCACAACGCGAGGTCGAGCGTGCGCTCGAGTCCGCGGCGCGACACCTGAGTGATCTGCGGGCTGCCGACGGACACCGCCCGCGACAGCCAGTCCGCGCTGACCAGACCGAACACCGGGTGCGAGGGGTCGCCGAGCAGATCTTTGCCGTGCTGCTGCAACGCCACCGCATACTTCGGGTCCTGGGTGGACGGGTACGGCGACTTCACGCGGTCGATCACCGACTGCGGCAGCACATCCCTGGTCGCGGCCCGCAGCAGCGACTTCTCCTTGCCGTCGAACGTCTTCAGCGACCACGGCGTGTTGTACACGTACTCGACCAGCCGGTGATCGCAGAACGGCACCCGCACCTCGAGTCCGACAGCCATGCTCGCGCGGTCCTTGCGGTCGAGGAGGACCCGGACGAAACGCGTCAGATGCAGGTAGCAGATCTTGCGCATCCGCCATTCGAAGTCGGATTCGCCGTCCAGCCGGTCGATCCCGGATATCGCCGCGTCGTACGAATCCTGCACGTAGTCGTCGATGTGCAGCCCCGCCGTCACGTCCGGGGTGAAGATGTTGCTCTCGTCGCCGAAGTGCTCGGCGAATTGCACGAGCCACGGGAAGGTGTTCGCCTGTTGCGCCTTCGGGTCGAAGAACTGCTTGTACCCGCCGAACACCTCGTCCGCCGACTCCCCCGACAACGCCACGGTGGAGTGCTGACGGATCGCTTTGAACAGCAGGTACAGTGACGCGTCCATGTCGCCGAGGCCCATGGGAATGTCGCGTGCCCGGATGACCTTCGCGCGCACCGCGGGATCCGCCAGGTCGTCGGAGTCGAGGACGATGTCCTGGTGCGCGGTTCCGGACCTGCGGGCCACGTCGTGCACGTACGGAGTGTCCGGGGTGCCCCGCAGTTCGTCCGCGACGAAATGTTCGGTCTGCCCGACGAAGTCGACGGCGAACGTGCGGACCGTCTCCCCCACCTCGGCGAGTTGCCCGGCGGCGATGCCCGTCATCGCCGAGGAGTCGAGACCACCGGACAGCAGCGTGCAGCGCGGCACGTCGGCGACCAGTTGCCTGCGCACGATGTCGTCGAGCAGTTCGCGGACGTGCGCGACGGACGTGTCCCGGTCGTCCGTGTGCGGGCGGGTCTGCAGGGTCCAGTACCGGTGCGTGCGCAGGCCGGCACGCGAGACGGTGACCACCGTGCCGGGCTCCACCTCACGCATGCCGTCCCACACGGCGTGGCCCGGCGTCTTCACGAACGCGAACAGCTCACGGATCCCGTCCATCGTGACAGTCGGCTCGGCGATCGGATTGGCAAGGATCGCCTTGGGTTCCGAACCGAACAGCACCCCGTCGGGGGTCTCGTAGTAGTAGAACGGCTTGATGCCCATGCGGTCGCGGATCATCACCAAGGTGTCGGTCCGCGAATCCCAGACGGCGAACGCATACATGCCGTTGAGGCGCTCCGCGACGGCCTCCCCCCACTCCAGATATCCGTGGAGCACCACCTCGGTGTCGGAGTGCGTGGCGAACCGGTGACCGCGCCCGTACAGTTCCTCGCGCAGTTCACCGAAGTTGTACACCTCCCCGGAGTAGACCATCGCCACGGGTCCGCCGGGGGTGTCCGCACTCATCGGCTGATGCCCGCCCGGCAGGTCGATGATCGCGAGCCGTCGATGCCCGAGCGCCGCATGTTCGACGACCCACGTACCGCGATCGTCCGGCCCCCGGCAGTTCATCGTCTCGGCCATGGCATCCACGGTGGACTGTTCGGCGCGTAGATCGCGGTCGAACGAGATCCATCCGGTGATTCCGCACATGTGTTCCTCCGACTGTCGCTGGCGCTCGTCCTTCGGCGCATGGTCAGTTGCGAGGCGGCCAACCGAGTCCGAACCGTAGCAATCGCATTGACAGTTCTTTACTCTTGCTAACCACCTATATTCCACGGTAACCCTTTTCGGCGCACAGGCGGTGAGCCCGCAATCACCGCCGGTCAGAACGGTGCGGGTTCGTCGGGTGCCGCGCGAGTGGCGGGTGGGCTGGTCGGCGGGTTCGGCGGCTTCGATGGATCCGGTGGGTTCGACGATTCCGACGCGCTCGGTGTCCCACGCCTGCGCCGTGCCGCGTCCAGGTGCGCCTGCCGGCGGCGGCGCTCGGCCCGAATCCGGGCCGCAGTGTTCTGCGCACGGGTGCGGCGGCGGGTCGTGGGGTCAGCGCCTCGGTCACGCCCGTGTCCGCCGAGGATTCCAGACGACCGCGGCCGGTATCGGTGTCCGGTGGGCGCGACCAACTCGATCCCACCGTCGGCGTTCACCTGCCAGTGACCGGAATGTTTGAGCCGGTGATGGTTTCGGCAGTAGGCGGTCAGGTTCCCGGCCACCGTCGGACCTCCGGCGGCGGGATCGGAATGGTCGAACGGCCGATGATGATCGAGGTCGGTGTTCCACGCCGCGACATCGCAGTGCAACCATTCGCACCCGCCGGCCAGCACCCGCAGCCAGGTGTCGAGCACGATGCCGGGACGGTACGTGGTCGGAGTCTCAGAGTTCGGAACCCGCACCGGTTCGACGTCGGCGTCGGCTGCGATCTCGCGCGCGTGTGCGGCGTCGACGATTCCGTAGCCGTCGAGGTAGCCCGGTTCGTCGTTACCTGCGAGCGTGAAGTCGAGCATGATCAGGTGCACGAGGGGCTTGCGCGCGGTGGTCGCGATGCGCGAGTCCTGACTGCAATCGCGCTGCCCGCATTCGCATTTCACGTACGCGGCACCGTCGACGAGCGCGGACAGTCCGTCGGCCCGTCGCTGTTCGTAGGTTCGAAGATCTTTCGGGCACACGGTGTTCGCGAGTTCGCGTAACCGTGCGTCGAATGCCCGGCCCTGCACGGCGGGGATGGATCCGAGGATGCGGCACATGCCGTCCTCGGCGGCGCTGACTCCGACGAACCTGTCGGCCTGCGCCTTCTCCCGCTTCGCCCGCACCCCTGCGAGATCGAGCTTCGCGATGATGCGGTTGGCCGCGTTGGTCAGCCTGCGGCCGGTCAACCCGGTTCCACCGGACCGTTGTGGGGCCAGAACCTGTTCGAGGAGTTGCCGTTCGACCTCGCCGATCCGGTCGTCGGTGACGTTTGCCGTCGCGTCTTCGATCAGGCGTACCCGGTACAGGTCGAGATCGCCGCGCGCCATGGCCTCGCGGGTCGCAGGCAACCGGGTGCGCAGCGACATGCCCAGGCCGATCAGCCGACCCGCCGCCGCTCGCCCCATGGTGAGTGCGGCACCGATCTCGGCCTCGACCACTTCGTGCGCGGTCGACGTCCATGCCCCGTCGGACTCGATCTCGGCAGTGCGGCGCACGAACAGCTCTGCGTTGACTTCCTCTCGGCCGTGAACGACCGAGATTCCCCGCGGGACTCGCGTCCCGAGGTTCCTGTTTCACCGACAGTCGCCTCCCCACACGTCATGTGCGGGGTGGTCTCACACCGTCTCCGCAGGCTGCCACCGCCAGTCCGACGGCCAAAATATTCCTTGCCGCGTTCACGTCCCGGTCGTGGACGGCGCCGCATCGGCACGTCCACTTCCGGACGTTCAGCGGCATCGTCGACGCGACCTCCCCGCACACCGAGCAGGTCTTCGACGACGGATAGAACCGGTCGACCGCGACCACTCGCCGCCCGTACCAGTCGGCCTTGGATTCGAGCATGGTTCGGAATTCGGACCAACTCGCATCGGAGATCGCCCGAGACAACGACCGATTCTTGACCATATTCCGCACACTCAGATCCTCGACGGCGATCACTTGATTTTCGCGCACCAATCGAGTGGAGAGTTTGTGCAGATAATCGCGACGCCGATCGGCGATCCGGCCATGAATCTTCGCGACCTTCAGTCGAGCCTTGGCCCGGTTACGCGATCCTTTCTCCTTCTTGGCGAGTGCCCGCTGCGCCTTCGCCAGCCGCTCACGGTCCGTGCGCTCATGGCGCGGGTTGGTGATCTTCTCCCCCGTCGAGAGCGTGTACAGGCTGGTGATCCCGGCGTCGAGCCCGACCACCCGATCAGTCGGCTCGAGTTCGGAAATTACGTCTTCGACGAGGATCGAAATGTGAAACTGACCGCGAGCATTGCGCGAGACCGTCACCTGCGACGGCACGGCCCCCTCCGGCAGCGGCCTCGACCACCGAATATCCAGCGGTTCGGACTGCTTGGCCAACCGGAGCTGCCCGCCGCGGTAGGTGAAGCAGTTCGAGAAGTAGGTCGCCGAATCCTTCGACTGGCCCTTCTTCTTGAATTGCGGGTAGCGGGCTTGCTTGCGCCAGAACTTCTCGAACGCGCCCTGCAATTGCCGCAGCGATTCCTGCAGCGGCCCCTTCGACGGCTCCGCCAACCACTCCGTCTCGGGATCCCGTTTCCATCCGGTGAGCATCGTCGAAGTGTCCGCGTAGGTGATCCGCCGCTGCTCCTGCGACCAGGCACGCGTCCGCTCGGCCAGTGCCCGGTTGTAGACATACCGGGTGCACCCGAACGTCCGAGCAAGCTGATCTGCCTGCACCGCAGTCGGATAGAAACGGTACTTGAACGCCCGCTTCACCACCCGCCCCGCCATGACCCAGACACTAACCCCATGGTCCGACAAATCCAGATCGGCTCACCCTGCCCTGGACGACCGGGTTTGCGCCGAAAGACTCACGGATCAACTCGACCAGACCCACGTCGGATTCCGCGTCGGCGAGACAGCAGACCGTCTCGCTAATCCCCGGTCCAATACCCCCGTATCGAACATGTGCCCCTCCTTACGTTTGTGTGGGCAGTTTTACCTCGATTCCGCCGAGATTGAGATAGATCATCGCCTTGAGTGATTCCGCTGAATGATGACCGTAACCGCGGGCATTGATCAGTCTGATCTTCGAGTTGATCCCCTCGATAAGGGCATTGGATATCCCCAACTCGATTGCTGCACAGATTTGCTCGGATTTCTTGTCGATCATGCGCGCCAGTTGTACGAACGCATCGATCCCGCAGGACCGCGCTTCTTCGATCCACCGCCGTAGATACCGTGCAGCGTTCTGGGGCGCGATCTTGCGGTAGAGATCGCGGAACTGCTCCTTCAGACGCCACGCTGTCCCGACCTCGGTATCGGCTGCGGTCACCGTCCGCAGCAACGACTTGTGTTTCTTGGTGAGCCGATTCTTACCGAGCCGCAACACTGTGCGAGCTTGACGCCATTCCGGGGCTTGCATCGACAAGGTCCGGCGAACAGACGCCGCGTCGGAGAACACACGATCCAATGCTCGGTTCACCCACTGCATCACATGAAAGGGGTCCATACACTGACGAGCCTGCGGGACGTGATCCTCTGCGGCGGCACGGAAGGCGGGAGAGCCGTCCATCGACACCACCTGCACCTTGTCGCGCTCCTTCGCCGACTGTTGCTCGAAGAACTCCGAAAACGAGTCTCGGCCTCGGCCCTCGGTGATGTAGACGACCTTGCCGGTGTCGTGATCGCCGACGATGGTGAGGTACTTGTGCGGATGCCGGTAGCAGATTTCGTCGACTCCGATTCGATACAAATTCTCGAGCCTGCGCGAGTCGATCAACGCATCGACTGCCCGCGTGACGATGGAGGTGACCGTCCGCCATGCACAGCGCATCAAGGTCGACACCGAGGTCCGATCGGTGCGGGTGACCAACCACAGCACCATGTCCTCGAAGTCGCGTGTGTGCCGTGCCGTCGGACGCGCCCACGGAATGTCCTCGGTCCGGACGCCGCAGGTCGGGCACTCGATCCGTCGGATCGGATACTTCAACCACACCTTGTGGCGGCCGAAGTCGAGATGGCGCCAGCGCCGCGGCGCGTGGTCGTAGGCAGCGGCGCTCGTGTAGCCGCATGGGCACTTCACACGGCGTGCTGCGAGTCTGACGGTGACCTCGACGGAGTCGTCTGTGATCGACACGCACGTGTAGCGGTCCTCCGGGTTGAGGTTGGTGTAGCAACCCCGAAATCTAGAGACCCAACACGTGAGCGTCCCTCATTCCACCGGCAACTCGCCGAACACTGCGTCCAACAACCCACCCTGAACAGTAGAAATGACGCCCACACAAACCTCAGGAGCGCCACATGTGTTCTACACTAGCGAAAACCCATGCGCTCCAAAATACCCCGACAGGACCCGCCTCTAGCCACTCCCTGCCACGATGGCGGGCACGGTGGCGGCGACGATGATGGCAGCGTTGACGGCGTCGACGGATGCACGTACGGCCTTGCCTGCCCAGTCGCCTTCGGCGATGTCTTTCGCCCGCTTCTTCACGGCGCGACGGTCGGCGTCCGGGAACAGCTTCGGGGCGGCGTCGACGGCGGAGAGGAGCGAGACGAGTGCGGCGGTGCGCGGAGTGGGGGTGACCCCGTCGAGGAGCGCGGCCCCCAGTTCGTTCCGCACCGCGCGTTCGTGGCTGCCGTCGACCTCCGGCCACCGGGTGGTGGGGAAGATGCCGAGCACCTTACCCTTCTCCTCGCGGACCCATCCCGCGTCGACGATGCGCTTCGCGAGTTCGTCGCGCAGATTCTTGGTGAGCTTCTCGATCGCTGCTTCCGGTTTCAGCGGCTTCGACCTACCGATGAGATCGACTGCCCGCGCGAGCAGCGGATCCTGCGGCCACGCGCCGTCCCGGACGACGAGGCGGCCCTTCTTCACGTCCTCACCGGGTTCGGCGGGCGTGACGACGTCACCGAGAGCCAGTTCCAGCAGAACGGCGCCTGCGAGGACGCGCGGCAACCTGGTCCCGTCCACGACGGGTTTGCCCGACGCGTCGTCGAGCAGCAGCAACAGCAGATCTTCGGCGAGCAGCGTCATGCTTCCACGATAGGTCCGGCGGCGACGCGAAGTCCGGTGTCCGTTCAGCCGCCCCGGGGAATGTTTGCCGGTTACCGTGAAGGGGGAATGTTTCCGAGTATCAGCGGACGGTTGTCGGGCACCGCAGTCAAGCACGAGGAGCGGCTATGAGCGCGATCGGACACTGTCGGGCACTCCTGGCGGTCGCCGTCCTTGCCTCGTCTGCCATGTTCGGTCAGGTGGCGACGGCGTCGGCGGACGAGTGGCGTGCCCTTCCCGCCGACAAGCCGGCCTCGGCGGACGGTTCGGCCCTCGACCACATCGAGGAGATCAACGACCGTCAGCTGAACATGTTCGTCTACTCGGCGGCGATGGAGAAGGTGATCCTCCTCGAGGTCATCCGCCCCGCCGACACGAGCGTCCCCCGGCCGACCCTGTACCTGCTCAACGGTGCCGGTGGCGGCGAGGATTCGGCGACGTGGCAGGCGCGGACGGACGTGGTCAGCTTCTTCGCCGACAAGAACGTCAACGTCGTCACTCCCGTCGGCGGCGCCTACAGCTACTACACCGACTGGGAGAAGCCCGATCCCGTCCTCGGCGTGAACAAGTGGACCACTTTTCTCACCGAGGAACTTCCCCCGATCGTCGACGCCTCACTCGGAGCGAACGGCGAGAATGCGATCGCGGGTCTGTCGATGTCGGGCACGTCCGTCCTGAGCCTGGCCGAGGCCGCCCCCTCGCTGTATCGCGCCGTCGGTGCGTTCAGCGGGTGCGCCGAGACGAGCACCCAACCGGGCCGGGACTACGTCACGTTCGTCGTCAGCTTCCGTGGCGGAGACGTCGAGAACATGTGGGGACCGCCCGACGACCCCGCCTGGGTGGCCAACGACCCCGTCGTCAACGCCGAGAAGCTACGCGGCATCGATCTGTACATCAGCAACGCCACCGGGCTTCCCGGCATCCACGAGAACCTCAACGGCCCGGACATCAACGGAGATGTGGGCGTCCTCGCCAATCAGGTGATCGTGGGCGGCATCATCGAGGCCGGAACCAACGAATGCACCCATCGCCTGGCCGACAGGCTGAACGCCCTGGGAATCCCGGCCACGTACGACTTCCGGCCCACCGGCACCCACTCGTGGGGCTACTGGCAGGACGACCTGCACAACTCCTGGCCGATGATCGCCGGTTCCCTCGGCGTCTGACCGGGCGCACCCGACGTCGCATAGGGTGTTTCGGGTCACACGACGACGAGAGGACGTGCATCGATGAGTTCCCCGGGAACTGCGCCTTCGAGCGACGACCATGGCCACAGCTACGCCGAGGTGTACCGCCGGAGCACCGACAGTCCCGAGGAGTTCTGGCTCGCCGCGGCCGGGGCCGTGGAGTGGGGGCAGCCGCCGACGCGGGCGCTCGACGACTCCGCCGCCCCGATGTACCGGTGGTTCCCGGACGCGTCGCTGAACACCTGCTTCAACGCCCTGGACCGGCACGTGCGCGACGGCAACGGAGACCGGGCGGCGTTGATCTACGACTCGGCGATGGTGCCCGACGCGTCCCGCACGTACACCTACGCAGAACTTCTCGACGAGGTGTCCCGGTTCGCCGGCGTCCTGAGGGATCAGGGTGTGGTGGCCGGGGACCGGGTGATCGTCTACATGCCGATGATCCCCGAAGCGGCGATCGCAATGCTGGCCTGCGCCCGTATCGGCGCCGTGCACTCGGTGGTGTTCGGCGGGTTCGCCGCGAAGGAACTCGCGACCCGCATCGACGACGCCGGACCGGTGGTGCTGGTGACGGCGTCGGGCGGCCTCGAGCCGGGGCGCACCGTCGAATACCTGCCGATGGTGGCGAAGGCGCTGGAGTTGTCCGCCACCGCTCCGCGCACGGTGATCGTCAAGGACCGCGTGCAGGTTTCCGGTTCGGCCGCCGACTACCGGGGCGGCGAGGCGGCGTGGTTCGACTGGGACACGCTGATGGCGGATGCCGCACCCGCGGAACCGGTTCCGGTGGCCGCGACGGACCCGCTGTACATCCTCTACACGTCCGGTACCACGGGGAAGCCGAAGGGCGTGATCCGCGACAACGGCGGGCACGCCGTCGCGCTGACGTGGTCGATGCGCAACATCTACGACATCGGTCCGGGCGACGTGTGGTGGACCGCGTCCGACGTGGGCTGGGTGGTCGGCCACTCGTACATCGTCTACGGGCCGCTCCTGGCCGGCGCCACGTCCGTGCTCTACGAGGGCAAGCCGGTCGGGACCCCGGATGCGGGGGCGTTCTGGCGGGTGATCTCCGATCACGGTGTGTCGGCGCTGTTCACGGCGCCAACCGCGATCCGCGCGGTGCGCAAGGCCGACCCGGACGCGAAGGAGATCGAGAAGTACGACATCTCGTCGCTGAAGACGCTGTTCGCGGCCGGCGAGCGCCTCGACCCCGACACCTACGCATGGGCCACGCGCGTCCTCGACCGCCCCGTCGTCGATCACTGGTGGCAGACCGAGACCGGCTGGGCGATCTGCTCCAACCTGCGCGGGCTCGAACCCATGCCGCTGAAGGCCGGCTCTCCCACCGTCCCCGTCCCCGGGTACCGGGTCGGGGTCGTCGACGGCGGGGGGAACGCGGTTCCGGCGGGGGCCGAGGGCAACATCGTGATCGGCCTGCCCCTGCCCCCGGGGACCCTGGCCGGGTTGTGGCGCGACCCGGAGCGGTACGTGAAGTCGTACCTCGCCACGTTCGAGGGCTACTACCTCACCGGCGACTCTGGGTACATCGACGAGGACGGGTACGTGTTCGTCCTCGGGCGCAGCGACGACGTCATCAACGTTGCCGGACATCGCCTTTCGACCGGCAGCATGGAGGCTGTGGTCGCGGGTCATCCCGCGGTGGCCGAGTGCGCGGTGGTCGGGATCCGCGACGAACTCAAGGGGCAGCGGCCCAGCGGCTACGTGGTGCTCAAGGCCGGCGTCGACATCGACCCGGAGACGCTCCGCACCGAACTGGTCGCGATGGTGCGTGAGCAGATCGGCGCCGTCGCCACGTTCCGCGACGTGACGGTCGTGCAGGCGCTGCCCAAGACCCGCTCCGGCAAGATCCTGCGCAAGACGATGCGTCAGATCGCCGACCACGAGGAGTACACGGTGCCATCCACCATCGAAGACGTCGCCGTCCTCGACGCGCTGAAGAAGCAGTTGGGCGGCTGACCGCTCAGACCCGGACGGCCGCGTCGAGTGCCTGATCCACCAGCACCTCGACGCGGTCCGCTTCGAGTGGATCGAGGTCGAACAGGATGCGGTAGACGATCGGCGCCACCACGTGGTCGATCACATGCTCGACCACGCCCTGACCACCCGAGCCGGCCGGCTCCCCGCGTCCGAGGATCGTCTCGATCTGGGTGCGGCAGAACGTCGCGCACTGGAGCGGATTGGTTTCGCCGCTCATCACGACGTCGCGCAGCGCCGACCGCCCCACCGGCGAGGACATCTCCTCGAGGTACTCCTGCGCCCAGGCGACGAGGTCGCCTCGCACACTGCCGGTTTCGCGCGGCGGCGCGTCGGGACGCAGTCGCTCGATCGCAACGTCCGCGAACACCTCGGTGATGTCGCCCCAGCGCCGGTAGATGGTCGACGGGGTGACCCCGGCGTCGGCGGCGATCATCGGGACGGTGATCTCTGCTCGGTCGCGCTCGTCGAGGAGCTTGCGGGTGGACGCGTGCACCGCCTGCTGGATGCGGGCGCTGCGCCCACCGGGGCGTGGACCTGGAGCCGGACTCATGACCCCATGCTAACGCAAAGCTGTTGCATTAAGAATGGCCGCGGCGTAGCGTCCATTAACGCAAACCTTTTGCTTTAACGTTCTCCGGGAGTACGCCCATGCCGACCCTTGCACCCGAAGCACCACCGACCTCTCGACCCGCGCTGCGCCGCGGCGCCGCCTTCACCCTCGTCGCGGTCGTGATCGCCACCCTGCTCGGCGCCTCCGCCGCCCCGACACCGCTGTACGAGCTGTACCAGTCGAACTGGGGCTTCTCTTCGCTGCAGTCGACGCTGGTCTTCGGCATCTACGCCGTGAGCCTGCTGCTGGCGCTGCTCACCGTGGGGTCGCTGTCGGACTACGTCGGCCGGCGCCCCGTCCTGATCACCGCGCTCGCGTTCGAGGCGGTCTCGATGATCATGTTCGCGACCGCCGAAGGCATCGGACTGCTGCTGCTCGCCCGGGTGGTGCAGGGATTCGCGACCGGCGCCGCGATCAGCGCCCTCGGCTCCACCCTCCTCGACCTCGAACGCACACCGGGACGCGGCGCCACCGTCAACAGCATCGCGCCCACCGCCGGCCTCGCGCTCGGCGCTATCGGATCGAGCCTCATCAGCGAACACCTTCCCCGGCCCACCAGCACCGTGTTCGTGGTGCTCCTCGCGCTGTTCGTCGTCGAGATCCTCGGCATCTGGGCCGCACCCGAGACGGCGGTCCGGCAGAAGGGCGCGCTGGCGTCGATGCGACCGGCGCTCGCGGTCCCATCGACCGCACGGAGAATGCTCGTCGTCACGGGACCGTGCCTGATCGCCGTCTGGGCGCTGGGCGGCTTCTACCTGTCGCTCGGACCGTCACTCGCCCGCAACGCACTCGACGTGCACACGTCGCTGATCGGCGCGATCATGGTCGCGACGCTCACCGGGACCGGCGCACTCGCGGTGTTCCTGCTACGCAACGTCGCGGCACGGCGAATCCTCGTCGTCGGAGCGTCCGCCCTCGTCGCCGGCGTCGCCGTCACCCTGATCGGCGCCGAAACATCCTCGGCGCCGTGGATTCTCGTAGGAACCGCGGTCGCGGGCATCGGGTTCGGCGCCGGCTTCCAGGGCACCATCCGCACCGTGATGCCGCTCGCCGCACCACACGAGCGGGCGGGCCTGCTCTCGAGCATCTACGTGATCGCCTACCTCGCCAACAGCGTTCCGGCGCTGGTCGCCGGATACCTCGTCGGGCAGGTCGGGCTCGTCGACACCACCCGCATCTACGGCGGACTCGTCATCGTCCTCGCCGCGGCGGCCCTCGTGCGCCGCGCACCCGTGAGTACTTCCTAACCGCCCGCGGTTAACAAGTACTCACGGGGACTTGATCTCCCCGTACCGGGCCAGGGCTTCCTGCCGTTCGTGGGCGTGGTCGACGATCGGCGGCGGATAGTCTTCGGGACGACCGTCTTTCAGCGCGTGGACGGCCTTCCCGGAGATACCGCACAGCTCGGGCACCCACCGCCGCACGTATTCGCCGTCGGGGTCGAACTTCTCGCCCTGCGTCGTCGGGTTGAACACCCGGAAGTACGGCGACGCGTCCGTCCCCGACCCCGCCGTCCACTGCCAGCCGTGCTGGTTGTTCGCCAAATCGCCGTCGACGAGCTGGTTCATGAAGTAGCGGGCGCCTTGCCACCACGGCAGGTGCAGGTCCTTGACGAAGAACGACGCGACGATCATCCGCACCCGGTTGTGCATCCAGCCTTCGGCTTTCAGCTGACGCATCCCGGCATCGACGATCGGGAACCCCGTCCGGCCCTCGCACCACGCCGCGTACGCCTCCTCGGCGTCGGGCCCGCTGTCGTAGCGGATGTGGTCGAACCGGCGGTCGTAGTTTCCCCGTGCGCTGTCGGGGCGCTGGAAGAGGATGTCGGCGTAGAAGTCCCGCCACGCAAGCTGCCGCCGGTACTGCTCGGCGCTCTTGCTGCGGCGGCGGGCGAGATCGCGGAGCATCGTCCGCGGATGAATGTTGCCGTACTTCAGGTACACCGACATCCGGCTGGTCGCGTCGAGCCCGGGACGATCCCGCGCGTCCTCGTACCCGGCGAGGTCGTCCTCGCAGAACTCCGCCCACCGTTCCAGCGCCGCCGCCTCACCCGCGGCGTACCCGTCGGATTCGGGTTCGGGGATCGTCACCCGCCGCGTCTTCACGTCGTCCGGGTCCATCCACTCCACCGTCGCGGGACCGGTGTCGATCGGCGCACGCCATCCGTGCTCGAGCCACTGCCGGAAGTACGGGGTGAACACGCGGTACGGTTCCCCGTCCGCCTTGGTCACCCGGCCGGGCGCCACGGCGTACGGCGACCCGGTGGCCACCAGATCGACGTGCTCGGCGACGGCGGCGTCCCGCTCGCGACCGTAGGGCCCGTAGTCGGCGCTGACGTGCACTTCTTCGGCCGACACCTTCTTCGCGATCCGCGGAACCACGTCGACGGGATCGCCCTTCACCACCAGCAACCGGCCGTCGAGTTGGTCGTCCAGTGCGGCGAGGCTGCGGAACAGGAAGTCCCGGCGGGCACCGCCCGACGTGGTCAGCAGCCGGTCGTCGAGCACGAACAGACCGAGTGCACGCGCCCCCGACTCGGCGACCGTGTGGAGCGTCGGCAGGTCACCGAGCCGGAGGTCGCGGCGGAACCAGACGAGTGCGGTGTCCATACCTGCCACGGTAACGAAGCGCGGGCCGCTCAGTTGGTGGAGCGGGCCGAAGACAGCACCGACAGGTACGGGGCGTCGATGTCGTAGTGCGTGAACGCGGACAGCGCCGCGCGGGCGAACGTCCGCTGCACCGCCCACTGCCTGCCGGGCTTGGTCCGCGCGGTGATCCGCAGCGTGACCGATTCCGCGGTCACCGAGTTCACGCCCAGCAGTTCCGGGGGTTCGAGCACGTCCGCCGCGATCGCGTCGCCCTTGGCCGCTTCGGTGACCGCCTCCAGCGCCACCTCGCACGCCCGCTGCACGTTGGCGGCGTGCGCGATCGGCAGATCGACCACCGCGACCGCGTACCCCTGACTCATGTTGCCGACCCGCACGATCTCACCGTTGCGGCAGTACCAGAGGGTGCCGTTGACGTCGCGGATCGTGGTGACCCGCAGACCCACCGTCTCGACCGTTCCCACGGCCTCGCCGAGGTCGACGACGTCGCCGACCCCGTACTGGTCCTCGAGCAGCATGAAGATGCCCGACAGGAAGTCCCGGACCAGATTCTGGGCACCGAAACCGAGTGCGACACCGATCACACCGGCGGACGCGATGAACGGCGCGACGTTGACCCCGAGGACCGCGAGGACCTGCAGCACCACCCAGATGAGCACCACGATCGACACCGTCGACTTGAGCACCGACCCGATGGTCCGGGCGCGTTGCGCGCGACGCTCGTTGACCATGGCTTCCTTGACGCCGCGCGGGGCGCGTTCCCGCAGAGGCCGGAGCATGGCCGGCTTGTCCGAGGGCTCCCGGGGACGTGTCATCCGTTCGATCATCCGGTGCAACGCGAATCGCAGTACGAGCGCCAGGACGACGTAGGTCGCGATCTCGGCCGGCCGGTGAATCAGCCAGTCACGGTTGGTTTCGGTCAGTTCGAATGCCTGCAGCGAAGGAAACATCCCCAACGAGTGTACGGACGAGACACGCTCTCACAACTGCCATCCGCACGCTCTGTGGTCGCGCCCACGGCACAATGCAGGAGTGACCGTCACCGACTCAGCCAGTGTCCTCGTGGTCGACGACGACGAGGACGTGCGGACGTCCCTCGAACGCGGCCTGCGCCTGTCCGGATTCACCGTCCTCACCGCCGTCGACGGCGCCGACGCACTGCGGGTGGTCAGCGAACAACGTCCGGACGCGATGGTGCTCGACATGAACATGCCGGTCATCGACGGCACCGGCGTCGTCACTGCGCTGCGCGCGATGAGCAACGACATCCCGATCTGTGTGCTCAGCGCCCGCGACACCGTCGACGACCGCATCTCGGGTCTGGAGTCGGGTGCCGACGACTACCTGGTCAAGCCGTTCGTCCTCGCCGAACTGATCGCCCGGATCCGGGCGATGCTGCGACGGCGCGGCACGACCGCCGCGGCGCCGGCCGACTCGCCCGCCTCCCCGCCGATCCGCATCGGTGCGCTCGAGATCCGGCTGTCCGAACGGCGGGTCTTCGTCGCGGGCGAGGAGGTGACGCTGACCAAGCGGGAGTTCGAACTTCTCGAGGTTCTCGCCCGCAACGTCGGCATCGTCCTGAGCCGTGAGCGGCTCCTCGAACTGGTGTGGGGATACGACTTCGTCGCCGACACCAACGTGGTGGACGTCTTCGTCGGCTATCTGCGGCGCAAGTTCGAGGTCGGTGGTCAGCCGCGCATCCTGCACACGGTTCGCGGTGTGGGGTTCGTGCTGCGGGAACCGTCGTGAAACGCTCGTTCTCCCTCCGGACCCGTGTGGCCGCGGCGACGGCGCTGGGGGCGACGATCATCGTCGTCGCGCTCGGCATCCTGGTGTCGCTGGCGATCAACCGGAACAACCTGTCGCAACTCGACCGGCGACTGGAGACGGCGTCGGATGTCCTGGTGCCCAACGCGGCCACGGCCGGGCTGTTCCTCGGGGCGCTCGGCGACAAGGGTGCGTTCGCGATCACGAT
The DNA here is from genome assembly GCF_042673295.1 of Rhodococcus sp. NPDC057014. Classification (NCBI taxonomy): domain Bacteria; kingdom Bacillati; phylum Actinomycetota; class Actinomycetes; order Mycobacteriales; family Nocardiaceae; genus Rhodococcus; species Rhodococcus sp. NPDC057014. The sequence continues at coordinate 8,897 of NZ_JBHUSF010000043.1, read as the reverse complement.
CCGTTCGGCCGACGGCGACACCGTGCTGGTCAGCACCCCCACCCAGCTGCCCGAACTCGATCCGGGCACGCAGACCGTCGAGGTCGGTGACACTCAGTACCGGGCATATACCGCCACCGTGCCGCTCCTCGGCACCCGGATCTCCCTGGCCGTGCCGTACGCCGAGGCGCAGGACGTGACGTCCGAGCAGCAACGGCAGGTGGCCCTCGTGGGGGTCCTCGCCGTCGCCGCCGCCAGCGGCCTCGGGTGGCTGTTCGGTGGCCGTGCGGTGCGACCGCTGGTCGACCTGACCGGCCGCATCGTGCGCCGCGAACCGAAACTGACGCCCACGACCTCCGGCGTCCGGGAGGCCGACGAACTTGCGTCCGCCGCCGAGTCGATGCTGCGCGACGTCGCCGAGGCACAGAACGCGACGACCGCGGCCCTCGCCACCGCCCGCGACTTCGCCGCCGTGTCCGCACACGAACTCCGCACGCCGCTCACCGCGATGCGCACCGACCTCGAGGTCCTCACCACTCTCGACCTGACGCAGGAACAGCAGCACGAGATCCTCCGCGACCTCGCCCGCTCACAAGCCCGGGTGGAATCGACGCTGTCCGACCTCGAACGCCTCGCCCGCGGCGAACTGTCCACCGACAAGGACTTCGTGGACTGCGACCTCGTCGACATCAGCGACCTCGCCGCGGAGGAGGCGATGCGTCACAATCCCGGCCTGCAGGTGACCGTCGACGCGGCCCCGGTGACGGTCCGCGGCATGCCCGGCGGGCTGCGCCTCACCCTGGACAACGCCATCAAGAACGCGGTCCGGCACGGCGGCGCCACCGCGGTGACGATCACACTGAGAGCAGCCGACGGCATCACCACCGTCGTCGTCGACGACAACGGTTCCGGGGTGCCCGAGGCCGAACGGACCGCGGTGTTCGAACGGTTCCACCGCGGTTCCAACGCGACGAAGAGCGGATCGGGCCTGGGCCTCGCGCTCGTCGCCCAGCAGGCCGCATTGCACAACGGCAGCGCACGTTTCGAGGTCAGCCCGCTCGGCGGCGCACGGCTCGTCGTGGAGCTGCACACCGACACGACCCGGAAAGCGGAAAGCCCCGCCTCACCCTGAGGTGATGCGGGGCCTTCCGACCGTGGTGACTATTCCTTCACGTCCAGCAGGTCGATCATGAACACCAGCGTCTTGCCGGACAGCTGGTGTCCGGCACCGGCGGGACCGTAGGCGAGCTCCGGCGGGATGGTGAGCTGACGACGTCCGCCCACCTTCATGCCGGGGATGCCGTCCTGCCAGCCCTTGATGAGGCCGCGAAGCGGGAACTGGATGGACTCGCCGCGGCTCCAGGAGGAGTCGAACTCCTCGCCGGACTCGAACTCGACGCCGACGTAGTGCACCTCGACGGTGCCACCGGGGACGGCCTCGGCGCCGTCTCCGACCACCACGTCCTTGACGACCAGGTCGGTCGGGGCGGGTCCCTCTTGGAACTCGATCTCGGGCTTGGTCATGTGTCCTCCTCGATGAGGGCTCTATGGTTCGGCACAGGTGTTCGCGATCAGCGACCTGTGACGTCCTTGTAGTCACGCTCGGTGTAGCCGGTGTAGATCTGGCGCGGACGGCCGATCTTCGTAGCGGGATCTTCGTGCATCTCGCGCCAGTGTGCAATCCAACCGGGCAAGCGGCCCATGGCGAAGAGAACCGTGAACATGCGCGTGGGGAAGCCCATCGCGCGGTAGATCAGACCCGTGTAGAAGTCGACGTTCGGGTACAGCTTGCGCTCGACGAAGTAGTCGTCGGTCAGCGCCGCCTCTTCGAGGGCCATCGCGATGTCGAGCAGTTCGTCGTCGCCACCGAGCTTGTCGAGGATGGTGTGCGCCGTCTGCTTGACGATCGCTGCGCGCGGGTCGTAGTTGCGGTAGACGCGGTGCCCGAAGCCCATGAGCTTCACGCCGTCTTCCTTGTTCTTGACCTTGCGGACGAAGTCGCCTGCGTTGCTGCCGCTGGCCTTGATCTCGTCGAGCATCTCCAGCACCGCCTGGTTGGCGCCGCCGTGCAGCGGACCCCAGAGTGCGTTGATGCCACCGGAAATCGAGGTGAACAGGTTGGCGTCGGAGGATCCGACCAGGCGCACCGTCGACGTGGAGCAGTTCTGCTCGTGGTCGGCGTGCAGGATCAGCAGCATGTCGAGTGCCTTGGCGATCTCGGGATCGATCTCGTAGGGCTCCGCGGGGAAGCCGAACGTCATCCGGAGGAAGTTCTCGACAAGGTTCAGGGAGTTGTCCGGGTACAGGAACGGCTGCCCGACGGACTTCTTGTACGCGTAGGCCGCGATGGTCGGCAGCTTCGCGAGAAGGCGGATGGTCGACAGTTCGACCTGCTCCGGGTCGGCCGGGTCCAGCGAGTCCTGGTAGTACGCGGACAACGCGTTGACGGCACTGGACAGCACCGGCATCGGGTGTGCGTTCCGGGGGAACCCGTCGAAGAACCTCTTCAGGTCCTCGTGCAGCAGAGTGTGGCGCCGGATCCGGTCGGTGAACGACTCCAGCTGCGCCGCGGTGGGCAGCTCACCGTAGATCAGCAGGTAGCTGACCTCGATGAAAGTCGACTTCTCGGCCAGCTGTTCGATCGGGTATCCGCGGTAACGGAGGATCCCCTTCTCACCGTCGATATAGGTGATCGCGGAGCTGGTGGAGGCGGTATTGACGAAACCCGGGTCCAGGGTGGTGTACCCGGTGCTGGCGAGCAGCTTGCCCAGTTCGATACCGTCATTGCCCTCGGTTGCCCTGGCAATGGACATCGTGTGCTCACCACCAGGGTAGGTAAGCGTGGGCTTTGTGTCATTGTCAGGCACGAAGCATCCCTCTCAAGCTCAAACCAATGAGTAACAACTTCATTCAGGTAGAAACTAGTCCCACTCTGGCCTGCCTGCCGAAGGCGGGTCCGCTCAGGGGCCGTGACGCGGCCTCCCCGCGGGATGCGCGGCGACCTCGGGGAAGGGTCGGCGAACGGGTTGGTCGAGTGTCCGATTTGCCCGCACGGCGCGGGGCCGGAATCCGTGAGGGCCAGTTGCACGGGACTGGACTGGCCTCGTTACCTGCACCGATGCCGAGGACGGCGGAGAACGCACGCCGTAACGCCCGATGCGGTGAGGGAAGTACAGAGGCTGACACAAAGACCGTCGGCCGCGACGGAAGAACCCCCGCCGGACGTATCGACCGGACCGCGACCGGTGTTACACCGTCTCACCAAGTGGGCACCCGGCGGTCGAAAATCGAACCGCTACGACCCCAGCGCCGACATGCCCCACACACCGGTCCACTGCTGTCCCGGAGCGAGCACCAACTGATCGATTCCGGAGTTGAACGCATCCGGCGGGCACGTCATCGGTTCGAGGGCCAGCGCGCGGCCGCGGCCCGGGTACGACTTGCCCGCGTCGGGATCCGCGACGAACGCCTGCAGCCAGCCGAACTCCCGGGCCGCCCACAGGACCGTTCCGGTGCCGTCCGGTGCGCGCAATTCGTGCCGCGACCTGCCGTCCACGTCCACATCCAGTGCGCTGAACGGGGTGTCGAGGGCCACGCCTGCCAGCGGCCGCCGGCTGGTGAAGTCGTAGTCGGTGCCCGCGACGGCCTGCGAACCGCCGCTGGGCAGCATCCGCTCGTCGAGCGGCAGCCGGGTGCCCGCGGACAGGCGCAGCGTGCACTCGTCGAGGGGAACGTCGCCGGCGCGGACGTAGGAGTGGAAACCCATCCCGAACGGCGCCGGGATGGCTCCCGTGTTGGTGGCGGTGTGCGTCACGGTCAGGCCGTCGTCGCCCAGGACATATGCGACGGTGAGCCGCAGCGGGTACGGCCACCCCTTGTGCAGGCCGACGTCGATCGACAACTCGATGCGGTCGTCCGTGTGATTCACGACACGCCAGTCCCGGCGGCGGACGAATCCGTGGCTCGCGTTGGCGAACCCCGGCTCCGTGATCTCGAGTTGGTGGTCGATGCCGTCGAAGACGAACCGGCCGTCGCGGATCCGGTTGGGCCACGGCGCGAGGATCAGCCCGGCCGACAGCGGTGGCCGGGTGCCGAGGTCCCACGTTTCGGTGAGCGCCGTCGGCCCGTCCGGACCGTCGTGTTCGAGTAGCCGGAGTCCGGCACCGGTGGCCGCGATACCGGCCCGGTAACCGCCGCCCCGGATCTCGAATCCAGCCGTGGCAGGCCTGTCCGTCTTCGACGACTGCGATTCACCCATGCAATTCAGTGTGCACGAGATCTGCACGAGATATGTGACGGCGCACGGGAACCTAACGCGTGACCTTGTACCGCATCAGTGCCGGGAAGGCGAGCGCGGCGATCACCACACCGATGACGACGAGGACGCCGCCACCGGCCGCGGCGACGCTCGTTCCGACTGCCGCAGCCGCGGCGCCGTGCAGCACGTCACCGATCCGCGGGCCTCCGGCGACGACGACGATGAAGACACCCTGGAGTCGTCCGCGCATCTCGTCCGTGGCGACCTGCTGGAGCATGGTGCTGCGGAACGCCGCGGAGACCATGTCGACGGCGCCGCCGAACGCGAGGAACGCCAGAGCGATCCACAACAGGGCGGGACTGCCGCCGGGTGAGGCGAGCCCCACGACGACACCGAAGCCCACCATCGCCAGACCCCACAGCGCGATGCACACGATCACGGCGCGGCCCTGCCGCCGGACCCTCGGCAGCCAGCCGGAGAACACGCCGCCGGCCACCGCGCCGACGGACATCGCCGCGAACAGCAGGCCGAGCGCCACACCGCCGGAGGCCGGGTCGCCGAACGTGTCGTGCGCGATCTGCGGGAACAACGCGCGCGGCATGCCGAACACCATCGCGATGATGTCGACGACGAACGACGCGAGCAGCACCTTCTGGGTGGCGAGGTAGGCGAACCCGTCGAACACCTCGCGCAGCCCGGCACGCCGGGACTCCCCCGTCGGCGGGATGGCCGGCAGCCGGAGTACCGCCCACAGGGTGGCCAGGAGGGCGATCGAATCGACGAGATACAGCGTGGACAGCCCGACCACCGGGATCATGACCCCGGCGAGCAACGGTCCGGCGATGGCACCGAACTGCATGACCGTCATGTTGAGCGAGTTGGCCGCGGGCAGCTGTTCCACCGGAATGAGCCGCGGGATGATCGCGCTGCGGGTCGGCTGGTTGACCGCGAAGAAAGCCTGCTGCAGGCCGAGCAGTCCGAGCACCAGCCACACGTTGTTCAGGCCGAGTGCCGCCTGCACCCAGAACAGCACCGCCGTGACACCGAGTCCGACGGTGGTGATCGTCAGCAGTTTCCGCCGGTCCATGACGTCGGCGAGGGCGCCGCCCCACAGTCCGAACACGATCAGCGGCACCAGCGCGAAGACACCGGTCAGACCCACGTACGCCGAGCTGCGGGTGATCTCGTACACCTGCTGCGGCACGGCGACGACGCTGAGCTGCCCGCCGATCACCGTCACGATCCCGGCCGCCCACAGGCGCCGGTAGTCCCGGTTCTGCAGCGGCGCCGTGTCGGCGAGCAGCCGCCGCTTCTTCTTCTCGGTGACGGTGTCGGTCATTCTTCCCTTAGCTCGTTTCCCATGCTCACTATTCCCCGGCGGTCACGGCTGCAGCCGTTCCACCGTCCACGAGCCGTCGGCCAGCGACGTCCGGATGCGGTTGTGCATCCGATTGGCGCGGCCCTGCCAGAACTCCACCATGGCGGGGCGGATCAGGATTCCGCCCCAGTCCGGCCGCACCGGGATGTCGACGTCGACGGGGAAACGCTCGCCCGCGTGCAGCAGCGCCGCGTCCAGTTCGGCCCGCGACGCGATCGGCCGCGACTGTTCGGACGCCCACGCGCCCAGCCGGGATCCGCGGGGTCTGCTGTGCCAGTACTCGTCCGTGACCTCGGCACTCACCCGCTCGGCGGGGCCGCGGACGGTGATCTGCCGGGCAACGGGCACCCACGTGAACGTCACCGACGCGTAGGGCACCGCCTCGAGGTGGCGGCCCTTGTCCGATGCGTAGTTGGTGAAGAACAGCACGCCGTCGGCACTCAGCCCCTTGCACAGGACGGTGCGGGTGCACGGGTGACCGTGCTCGTCGACGGTGCCGAGCGTCATCGCGTTGGGTTCGGGCACCCCGGCCTCCACGGCGTCCTCGAGCCACCGGCGCATCAGGGGAAGCCAGCCGTCGCTCAGCTGGTCGGCGTCCAGATCGGCGTCGTCGTACCGTCCGTCGGCGCCCTGCTGCCCGTAGCCGACGCGCATCGCCGCGAGGTCCTTGTTCACCGGTTTCGGCTGTTCTGCATCTGGAGACACAGCCGAGAACGCTACTCCCGGGTATGCACTGATCTGCTCTCCGGTGACACCGGCTAAAGTTTTGGGGACCGAACCCGTCCCCTCGGATTGCAGCCGCGATCGTGCGATGCCCGGGGACGGCACGTCGATTGCGCGGACGAGGGTGCCTGCCCATCCCGCATGCACGCCCAGCGCAATTGTCGAACGCCGAGACAGTGCCGCTCTGACCGGGGGCACTCGAACGAGGAGAGTCCACGAGCTATGTCAGCTAGCGCGGCAATACCGGACGATTTCGTCAGCGGACTGGAAGGCGTGGTCGCGTTCACCAGCGACATCGCCGAACCCGACAAGGACGGCGGCGCCCTGCGCTACCGCGGCGTCGACATCGAGGAACTCGTCTCCAAGCACGTCACGTTCGGCAACGTGTGGGCTCTGCTCGTCGACGGCCGCTTCGGCCCCGGACTGCCCCCGGCCGAACCGTTCCCCCTGCCTGTGCACACCGGCGACGTCCGCGTCGACGTCCAGGCCGGCCTCGCCATGCTCGCCCCCATCTGGGGATACCAGCCCCTCCTCGACATCGACGACGACACCGCCCGCGAACAACTCGCCCGCGCCTCCGTCATGGCCCTGTCCTACGTCGCCCAGTCCGCCCGCGGCATCTACCAGCCCGCCGTCCCGCAGAAACGGATCGACGAGGCCAAGACCGTCACCGAACGGTTCATGGTCCGTTGGAAGGGCGACCCCGACCCCGCCCACGTCGCCGCCATCGACGCCTACTGGGTCTCCGCCGCCGAACACGGCATGAACGCCTCCACCTTCACCGCCCGCGTCATCGCCTCCACCGGCGCCGACGTCGCCGCCTCCCTGTCCGGGGCCATCGGAGCCATGTCCGGCCCCCTGCACGGCGGCGCCCCCGCCCGCGTGCTGCCGATGATCGAGGACACCGAGAAGTCCGGCGACGCCCGCGCCCTGGTCAAGGGCATCCTGGACCGCAAGGAAAAGCTGATGGGCTTCGGGCACCGCGTCTACCGCGCCGAAGACCCCCGCGCCCGGGTGCTCCGCGCCACCGCCCAACGGCTGAACGCACCCCGCTTCGAGGCGGCCGCCGCCCTCGAACAGGCCGCCCTCGCCGAACTGCGCGAACGCCGCCCCGACCGGGCCATCGAGACGAACGTCGAATTCTGGGCCGCGGTCATCCTCGACTTCGCCGAGGTCCCCGCGCACATGATGCCCGCGATGTTCACCTGCGGCCGCACCGCCGGCTGGTGCGCCCACATCCTCGAGCAGAAACGCCTCGGCAAGCTCGTCCGCCCCGCCGCCATCTACACCGGGCCGGCACCCCGCACCCCCGAGTCCGTCGAGGGCTGGGACCAGATCGCCCACACCAGCTGACCGTCTCCCCCGCCTGAATCAGTAAGGAACAGAAAGTAGCGATGACCTCCACACCGATCATCCCCGCAGACCTCCTGCCCGCCGACGGACGGTTCGGCTGCGGACCCTCCAAGGTTCGCCCCGAACAGCTGCAGTCGCTGGTCGAGGTGGGCTCCTCGGTGTTCGGCACCAGCCACCGCCAGAAGCCCGTGAAGGACGTCGTCGCCAGCGTGCGGTCCGGCCTCGCCGATCTGTTCTCCCTGCCCGAGGGTTACGAGGTGGTGCTCGGCAACGGTGGCACCACCGCGTTCTGGGATGCGGCCGCATTCGGCCTGATCCGGGAGAAGTCGCTGCACCTCACGAACGGCGAGTTCAGCTCCAAGTTCGCGTCGGTCGCGAAGAACAACCCGTTCATCGGTGATCCGATCGTCGTCTCCGCCGACCCGGGCAGCGCACCCGAGCCGGTCTCTGATCCGTCCGTCGATCTCATCGGCTGGGCGCACAACGAGACGTCCACCGGTGTCGCGATCCCCGTCTCGCGTCCCGCGGGCTCGGAGAACGCGCTCATCGCCATCGACGCCACCTCCGGCGCCGGCGGCCTGCCGGTGAACGTCGCCGACGCCGACGTGTACTACTTCGCGCCGCAGAAGTGCTTCGCCGCCGACGGTGGCCTGTGGATCGCGCTGATGAGCCCGAAGGCGCTCGAGCGGGTCGCGGAGATCAAGGATTCGGGTCGCTGGACCCCCGACTTCCTGTCGCTGCCCATCGCCGTGGACAACAGCTCCAAGGATCAGACGTACAACACGCCTGCGGTCGCGACGCTGCTGCTGCTCGCCAACCAGATCGAATGGCTCAACGCCAAGGGTGGCCTCGACTGGGCCACGTCGCGTACCGCCGATTCGTCCTCGCGCCTGTACAGGTGGGCCGAGGCGAGCGAGTACGCGACGCCGTTCGTCACCGATCCCGCGCACCGCTCGCAGGTGGTCGGCACCATCGACTTCGACGACAAGATCGACGCCGCCCAGGTGGCGAAGATCCTGCGCGCGAACGGTGTCGTCGACACGGAGCCGTACCGCAAGCTGGGCCGCAACCAGCTGCGTGTCGGCATGTTCCCGGCGATCGATCCCGAGGACGTCTCGCAGCTCACCAAGAGCATCGACTGGGTCGTCTCGCAGCTCGGCTGAGACCCGGTAACTACACCCGTCAGCCCCCGGCACCGAAGTGCCG